>JACQAL010000077.1 GCA_016195025.1 Bacteroidota bacterium
CGTAAGGAAGTGTTCCGCCAACTACGTGGCGCAAACAACCCCACAGCCATACCTTGGTTGCCAGACCCAGGCGAGGTTGGTTGCCCCGACTGCTTGGTCTGGTGCCAGACTTCAGACTGGCGCCAATTGAATCTAACTGCACATTGGCGTCATTGGCGCAACAGCCGAAGGAATCCCTATCTTTAATGCGCCAACGAACGCCAATATGCGGTCGTTAAATACAAGCTGCCCGCGCAACAGCCGGACAACTAAGTAATCGGCAGACAATGATAGCAGACAGACAAAATCATATAACATGAAAAATAAAATAGAAAAAATTATTCTTTCAATATGTATTATATGGCTTTTCATTAATGTAATTATATGGTCATTAAGTGGAACAGAGCCAATTCGTCATACTCAAAAAAGCCGTTATTCGACTACTTATAAGTATGAAGAAAGACGCTATTTGTTTTATCCATTTACTCATTGTAAATTTTCAGATGAACTGGTTGATAAAAATTCCGAATATCATTCTTTATTGCAAGTTTATGATTTTACAGAATTTTTAGTTTATGGAATCAGTCCTTTAATATTATTTGGTGTATATAAATTAATTACTAATAAATAACTTTTTCATAGATAATGATTCTATCATTTAGACAACTCTTTTCTCAACAGACAAGTTCTGATTTTGATAACTTAAATAAACTACTCGACCATCTTTCTCGACAACAAAAACAATGGGTTGAATATTCTGAACTAATGACAATAGTTCCCGAACAAGGACAGCTATTAAATTATATGCAAATCTTAGAAGGGGACAAATTCGTTGAAGTAAAACATCAACTTGGGACAGGTGTTTATTATTGGGCGACACAGACTGGACGAAAACATATTTTAAATGGTGGCTACAAACGCTCTGACAGTTTTTTAGAATGGGCAAAAAGCCCAGACAATTTATGGAAAATAATTTTATTTCTCGCTGGGACAGCATGGACAATTATTAAAATATGTAAATAAGAATCAGACAATAAATCAAATAATAGAAGGTGGCATCAATCGCAGACAGACAATTAAACAAAAGACAAATGCAGCGCGGGCAGCCAGTATAACAGCGGCTTGCTTCTATGCGGGCTGACGTGTCCGTTGGACACGTCCGTTGTTTTATTTTATCTTTGTTCTCGCTGACGGCTTCGTGGCAAAAAAAACAACCATAACAGTAAAAAGCAGAAACACAAAATGAACAGAATAATAATAATAGGACTTACGCAAAAACAAAAAGCAATGCCACAAAAGCACAAAAGCACAAAAAAATACACACCAAAGTTTAGTGGGATTTGGTGCTTTAGTGTTTTAGTGGCGAAACTGCGTAAGTCCTCAATAACAATATCAATTATAACAGTTCTTGCAAGTTGCAGCCCGACAACTAAAAAAACAAACAATATGGAAGACAAAAAAAATAAAACAGACAACCCAACTTTATCTGTTGACACAACACCCAAGGTGACAGGAATTGGCGGCATTTTCTTTTATTCAGATAACCTGAAGGAAACGAAAGAATGGTATACCAAAAATTTAGGGATTAAAATAAATGATTGGGGTTCGTCAAGTTTTGAATCCAGAAACATTAACAAACCGGAAGATACAAATTCTCTTCAATGGAAACCTTTCAAAAAAGGAGATGAATATTTTTCCCCATCCAAAAAAGATTTTATGATTAATTACACAGTTCAGAATATGGAAGCGCTTGTGAACAAACTCAAAGAAAACGGAGTAACCATATTGGACAGCATTGCGACTTATGACTATGGAAAATTTGTTCACATAATGGACGCAGAAGGCAACAAGATTGAACTATGGGAGCCCCGTTGACTGAGAAGTTCGCAACCCTTCATCACTGTTCATCGGTCGGACTTGGAATTTATTTGTCATTTGGAATTTGTTTTTTGTATTTTGGAATTTTCGGAAAGCAGAATGCTTTCAGTATACAGTAACAGTTGGTAGTGTATCAGTTTGGCTGTTCTCTGTGTTCTTTGCGTTGTATTTTCTCTGCGCTCTTGCGTTAAATTGTATTTTAACAGCCGTTCACGCAGAGTACGCAAAGAAACAGCCCGCAGAGTACGCAAAGAAAATTCCAAGAGGAAACTGAGACACTACCTAACAGTTAACCGCTGCGGACTCATTATTCTTTTTTTTCTATCTTTGAAAATTATTCCATGAAACTACTTTCAGCAATTTTATTTTTCTTCCTCATCGCAGCGCATTCTTATTCACAGGAAGCAAACCCCTATGGAATTTTTTCAAGCAAGGAGGCGAAAAAAATTCTGAAGAGAGCAAGAAAGGATACTGACTTCGGCAATTTCAAAGACGCAGAAGATAAATATGTTCAACTTGTAAAATCAGATTCCGCCAATGCAGTTTACAACTATGAACTCGCGGTTATACTCTACAATAATTTCGACCAGATAAAATCCATTCCTTATTTCGAGCGCGCCATAAAATATTCGAAAGACACCATTGGCGAAGCGTTTTATTTTCTTGCATCGTCCTATCATCTTGCCAAAAATTTTGACAGCGCAGAAAAAAACTACAGGCAATATCTTTCGCTGGTTGCAAAGCACGGAACCACTCTTTGGCCCGATGAAGAAGGCGAATTAAGAAATGAACTTCTTCATAAAATAGAAATGTGCGATAATGGCAGAAAACTTGTAAAAACTCCGGTAGAAAAAATTACTATTCATGGAAAGACACATTCCTTTCAGATTGTAAATGCGGGAAAAAACATTAATACCAATTTTGACGATTACGATGCCGTGCTTACTTCCGATGATTCATTGATGTATTTCACTTCGCGCAGAGAAGGAACCACAGGCGGAAAAGTGGATTGGGATGATAAATACTTTGAAGATATTTATGTATCGTCAAAACAAAATGATGCATGGTCATTGGCATCCAACCTTGGCGCTCCAATAAATTCAGATAAACACGAAGCGGTAATCAGTGCTTCTGCCGACAAAAAGACAATTTATTTTTATAAAGGCGTGAAGCAGGGAACATTTTATTACAGCGTTAAAAAAAATAATAATGAATGGTCGAACCCGGAAATCCTGAATGAGAAATCAGATTTGAATACCAAAGCATGGGAAACAAGTTTTTTCGGATTCACGCTTGCGAACAATGAATTGTATGTGGTGAGCGACAGGGCAGGAGGCAAAGGCGGAAGAGATATTTATCTTTCAAAACGGCAAACCGATGGAACCTGGGGACCGTTAACAAATATTGGCGAGCCCATCAATTCTGAATTTGACGAAGATGCTCCGTTCCTCACTTCCGATGGAAAGACAATGTATTTTGCTTCTTCGGGACATAACAGCATGGGCGGCTTTGATATTTTTAAATCGGAACGCAATGGAGATAAATGGTCGGAGCCGGTGAATCTGGGAGCGCCCATTAATACTCCGGGCGAAGATATTTTTTTCACCATCGCAAATAAATCTGACCGCGCGTTTTATTCTTCCAATGATAATAAGCCGGGCGGAACCTGCGATATGGATATTTACATGATTGATTTATGCGATGACATTCCCACCACTACTATCAGCGGTCTTGCTATGGGAATTTCAAAAGGAATAGTGGTGGTGTCTGATAAAGCAACGGGAAAGGAAGTTCATTCTTTTGAAATTAAGGACGGAAAATATTCCGGCACCATTGAGCATGGAAAAAATTATTTATTCACGCTGAAAACCGAAGGGCTTGAACCGGCACCGGTGGAAGTTTATATTCCCAGGCAATGCAAGCGCTATGATGTATACCAGGAACTTAATTTTACCAAAGCAGGCGAACCTTTGGCGGTGAAGAATGCTTTCTTCGATATAAAAACTCAGGCAAACGGAATGAACTATTCCGAATTTCTTGCCAAAGCCGACAAAAGCAAATTATCCGGCTACAGCGAAGCCACTGTGAACACTCACCCCATGATGATTGTAATGGTTGATACAATTAAAAAAGTAACCGCTACAAAAGACACTGCTACCGGAAAAATGAAAATTGATACCGCCACTTCCATTAAAACAACCATTGCATTTAACAATGTGCTTTTTGATTTCAATAAATCAAATCTGAAAAAAGAATTTATGCCTGAACTCGACAAAGCGGTTGCGCTTCTGAAAAAAAATTATCCGCAAGTAAAATTTGAAGTGGCAGGTCATACTGATTCCAAAGGCACTGAAAAATATAATTTGAATCTCTCCAAACGCAGGGCAGATGCTGTTGTAAATTATCTTGCTTCGAAAGGAATCAGCCGCAGCAGGATGAAAGTAGCAGGTTACGGTGCCACCAAACCCATCGCATCAAATTCCACCGAAGAAGGAATGGCGAAAAACCGAAGGACTGAGATTGTAATTATCCAGTAGGAAAAAATAACATACCAAACGTATAAGCCGGATTCTGTTCGCTATGATTTCTCATAACGCCCCTATCATTTATCTATGCTGCCTACCAGCAGATTTTCCATTGAAGGAAGACGAGCAATCGTCTGCTATTCGGCATTGCAACTCCTGAGGTTTGCCTTCAATTACAACATTGCTGTTGAAAAAGCGTGAGCTCTTACCTCACGATTTCACCCTTGCTCCTGCGGTAAACGCTGAGCGGTTTAGTTTCTGCGGCACTTTCTGTATTCTGAATTGCTTCGGAATTCTCCTGAACTAAATCAGGACAAGATGCTCTCTGTTGTCCGGACTTTCCTCCCTGCACAATAAATATGCAGAGCGATAGAGCGGTTTGGTATGTTAAAGAACTTCATGCTGATGAATGTCAGCATCTCTACAAAGATACGGATAAATGTTTAACTAATTTCTACTACAATAGCGCCAGCGCCATATTTTTTATAAGGAGCATCGTACTGTTTTGCGCGCTCATATTTTTTCAGCGTGCGGATAATTTCCTGCTTCAGTGTTCCTTTTCCAACTCCGTGAATGAAAATTATTTTTTTGATTCGATGTGCAATTGCAGCATCCATGCATTTTCTGAAATAGTTTAGTTGATAAAGAAGTTTTTCATAGTCGGTTTTTAAATTTTCGGTTTCGTTTCTTAAATGCAAATCAACCTCCCATGCTTCATTGCTCAAAAGTTTTGGCGGACTTACCTTCTTTTCTTCTTTCTCATCAATCTTTCTTTCATCTATTTTGTAAATAGATTCATCTGCCAGCGGAACAATTTCATCTATGGAAACGGAAACTTCAAAACCATCTTCATTCGTTACCAGCACCCGGAAGTTGCTGAGAATGTTTGTGATTATCCCACTGCTTTTGTCATTCAGAAAAGAAACTTTATCTCCTATATTAAATTTCATGATTTAGGTTTTCAATATACGCTCCGTTATCTATTACAGAATAGAAATCAATGTTTAATTCTTCACATTCTTTTTTCCATTTTTTATTTTTCCATTCCGAATTGGAAGAATCAACAATTATTTTTTTAAAGGTGAATTGCTTTTGCAAATCTTTGATTCGGACTTTTGCATTTTTAGAAAGGATAAGATAATCTACTTGCAGTTTTTGTTTTAATTCATTTTTAAAATAAGGCAGGGAATCAATCACAACAATTTTTTTAGAATCAAACTGCATGAAATTATTGTTCATGAAAAATTTTTCTGTATTGTAATTTGCTTTTTCATTCGTTTCAATAAATTTCATATTCTCCATTCCCATATCATCCCAATTATGCTTCACATGAAATTTTACCGCACTTTGATTATACATAAACTTGGAATTCGATATGAAAACATTTTGCTTTCCTGAAATAAAATCATAAGCCGGTGTTTTCGGAATATTATATACAATAAATTTCTTCTGATTTCTCTCGCGGTAGTTTTCATAAACCTGTAGGAAAAGAATCAGAATTAAAATTCCCAAAGCAGGATAAATAAATCGTTGGCGCTTTTGAAAAAGGAAAATCAAAATGCAGATAATCAGAAAATAAATCAGCCATGTTTCCAGAATGGAAATTGAAATTCCTTGCAGCAGCGAGCCGGGAGTTTTTTCCGTGAGGCGAACCGATTCATTCAGCAGCCAGACAATCCATGAAAATATTTTAGAACAGAAAATTCCAACCACTGCAATTTTTCCAACGGCTAAAACAAAGAGTCCATAAACAAGAATCACAGTTGAAATAGGAATCACAATCATATTTGAAAACAAAAAATAATTCGGGAACTGATGGAAATAAAGCAAGCCAAGCGGAAAAGTTACAACCTGCGCAGCAATAGAAACTGAAATCAAAACCCAAATGTGATTCAATAGCCAATTGGTGGGTTGCCATTTTTCATAGAGCCACGGCTGCACGGCAACGATTCCGAGAACTGCCAAATATGAAAGTTGAAATCCAACTTCCATAATTAAATATGGATTCCAAAGCAGTAACGCGAAACATGAAACCGCAAGAGTGTTGAAAATATTTGTATCGTATTTCCATCCTTTCGCAATAATAATTAAACTGAACATGGCGGCAGAGCGAAGAACTGATGGCGACATTCCGGTGAGAATGGAATAAAACCAAACAATAAAAAGCAAAAGAAAAATTTTAATCGGCTTTCCGAATTTTATTTTATCGAGAAAGAGCAAAAGAAAATTTGCAACAATGAAAATAATTCCCACATGCAAACCGGAAACAGAAAGTACATGCAATGCACCGCTGCTTGCATATGCGTTGATTAAATCCTGGTCGAGTTTATCGGTGTAGCCAAGCACCAGCGCAGAGCCAACTGCGTATTCATCGCCTGTAATTTTATTCTCGCGAAAAATATTCAGTAAATATTCTCTGAGATTATACGATGCGCTGAGAATTGGATTGCCTTCATTTCTTCTTATCAATTTCCAATTTTCAGATGGAATGTATGCCTGCTGATAAATAGTATGGAAGGAAAGGAATAATTTATAATTGAACTCCGATGGATTTTGTGGCGGACGAATCTCGGTGAAGTTTGTTTTCATTACCACGCAATCTCCGTAGCGTAATTGTTTTGAGGAAGAATCTTTTTTGAAGTAACACATTGCTTTCCCTGAAACGCCATTCCACTTTCCATTTTTTCTTTCCGCAAGAATCTGCATGACTATTTTATATGACTTTTCTTTTTCTAAATACAGCTCGTTGCATTTTGCATAAATCAAATCGGGATTTTCAATTTTGATGAAATGATTTGCACTGTATTTTTCCGTATGAAGGTTTGTCAGTTGAAAACCGTTCAGGAAAAGGATTGCAAATACAAGCGTACCGAAAATCCAGGAATAAGAATAGGAAACATTTAACTTTTTAATGAAGACAAAAAAAATAATCAAAAAGAAAATTCCAAGAATGATGTAATTAAAGAATTCAAATTGTAATCCCGAATAAACTGCTGTGAGAATTCCTCCGAGAAAAGGAAGCAGCAATCGGAGAAAAGGCATTTGGCTCCATATATTCATTTTCTTTCTCCAAAGATTAGTGAGCCCACACGAATTAAATTACTTCCTTCTTCAATTGCAATTTTATAATCTGAACTCATGCCCATTGAAAGGGTTTCTAGTTTTGAGTTTCTGGTTTTGAGTTTGTCGAAAAATAGTTTTAGCGATTGGAACTCTTTTCTTATTTGATTTTCATTTTCCGTAAGCGTTGCCATTCCCATTAATCCTGCTATGCGAATATTTTTCATTTCTGAAAATTCTTTTGAGTTCAGTATTTCTTCGGCTTCTTCAAAACTTAATCCGAATTTTGTTTCTTCCTGCGCAATGTGAATTTGAAGAAGACAATCAATCACCCGATTTATTTTTTCAGCACATTTATTTATTTCACACAGAAGTTTTATGCTGTCAACCGAATGAATCATGCTTACAAAGGGCGTGATGTATTTTACTTTGTTTGTTTGTAAATGTCCGATTAAATGCCATTCAATATCTTTCGGAAGGTCATAGTATTTCGGAGTGAGTTCCTGAACGCGGTTCTCTCCGAAAATTTTATGTCCGGCATTATATGCTTCAAGAATTTTTTCTGCCGGAAGTGTTTTTGTAACCGCAACTAATTTTACATGCGAAGGGATTTCGCTTTTTATTTTCTGTAAATTTTCCAGAACAGGCATTTGAATTTATTTTATGTCAGACAAAGAATAAATCACCAGTCCGCTTCTCATCTTCGGTTCAACCCATGTTGATTTCGGAGGCATGGTTCCGCCCGAATCGGCAACGTTAATTACATCACGCATAGTTACCGGATATAAACCAAATCCAACCGATGCTTTTCCGCTGTCAACAATTTTTTTCAGTTCACCAATTCCTTTTGTTCCGCTTACAAAAAATATTTTTTTGTCGGTTCGTAAATCATGAATACCGAGCAAGGGAGAAAGAATTAATTCAGTGAGAAGTTCAGCATCTAACTTTCCTTTTGTTTCATTCTTTACAGTGAGTGAATACCATTTTTCTTCAATGTACAAACTAAAATTTCTATGCCTGTTTGGTTTGTAAGGAGTTTCTCCTTTTTCTTCAATGGAAAAATTTGCTGAGAGTTTTCTTAAGAAAGTATCCTTCGAAAGAAAATTCAAGTCCTTTACAATGCGGTTGAACTCATAAATTTTCAGATTACCCTCAGGAAAAAATGCCGCCATGAAAAAATTATAGAGCTCATTTCCGGTATGATTTTTATTTTTTGCTTTCAGCGCTTTGCCGAGCAGGGCAGAGGAAGCGCTGCGATGATGCCCATCGGCAATGTATATCGAAGAAATTTTTCCAAAAGCAGAAATAATATCATTGATTATTTTTTTGTCGCTCACTTTCCAGAGTTTATGTTCGATTTTATCTGTGGTAGTAAAATCATTTTCCGGAATAGTCGAAATAATTTTCGAAATAATTTTTTCCACCATTGTATTATCCGGATAGCAAAGGCAAACCGGCTCTGCATTGAAATCACAAACCTGGAGGTAATTCATCAACTTTTCTTCCCGCTCCGAAATTGTCTGCTCATGAAGTTTAATCACATTATTAAAATAATCCCAGATAGAAGCGCAGGCGATAATTCCTGTGAAGGCATGATTGTCTTTCGTTTGTTGATAGATATAAAAACATTCCTCGGAGTCAGGAACTAAAATTTTTTTACTGATAAATTGTAAAAACTTTTTCTTGATTTTCTGAAGATGTTCGGCTGAACCCGGTTTTGATTTTAAATTTTCCCTGAACTCAGGTTTGATAACATGAAGAAACGTATAGGGATTTTCAGAAAGTTTGCTTGAGAGTTGCGCAGCGTTATATCCATCCACCGAACGCGAAGCCACCAAATGTACTTTATCTTTTGCCGGGCGAATTCCTTTGAAAGGTTTTATAACAGCCATACACACGAAATGAAATAATGGCGAATTTACTAATTCATATATTCGCATATTCAATTATTATGGATTTAGAATTTAACAAGAACGAAGACAAAATGAAGCAACTTATTTCCGCTATGGAAAAAAAGTTGGAAAAAATTTATTTGGGCGGAGGGAAAAATAAAATTGAGAAGCAGCATGAGCAAGGAAAACTTTCTGCACGCGAGCGCATAGAATATTTGCTTGACAAAGATTTACCTCAAATTGAGATTGGCGCTTTTGCAGGTGATGGAATGTATCTTGAAGAAGTTGGTCTCAATCCTGACAAAGTCGGGAGCGGCTGCCCTGCCGGAGGAACGGTTGTTGTGATTGGATATGTGCGGGGAAAACAATGTATCGTAGTTGCGAACGATGCCACGGTAAAAGCAGGCGCATGGTTTCCGATTACCGGAAAGAAAAATTTGCGCGCGCAGGAAATCGCAATGGAAAATCGCTTGCCAATAATTTATTTAGTTGACAGCGCAGGAGTTTTTCTTCCCAAGCAGGATGAAATTTTTCCAGACAAAGAACACTTTGGAAGAATTTTCCGCAACAACGCAATCATGTCGAGTATGGGAATTACACAGATTGCCGCCATCATGGGAAGTTGCGTTGCAGGCGGAGCGTATTTGCCCATCATGAGCGATGAAGCGCTGATTGTAAATAAAACAGGAACTATTTTTCTTGCCGGAAGTTACCTGGTGAAAGCCGCTATAGGAGAAAATATTGACAACGAAACTTTGGGCGGAGCAACCACTCACTGTGAAATTTCAGGAGTGACGGATTATAAATGCAAAGACGATAAAGATTGTTTGGATAAAATAAAAAACATTGTAGATAAAATTGGCGACTATAAAAAAGCCGGATTCAGCAGAGCAGAAGCGAAGCAACCTGAAAAGAAGCCCGAAGAAATTTTCGGAATCATTCCGGATGCAAGCACAAAACAATTCGATATGCGGGAAGTGATAGAAAGATTGGTTGATGCTTCGGCAATGGAAGAATACAAGGAAGATTACGGCATGAGCATCATTTGCTGTTATGCGCGCATAGATGGCTGGGCGGTCGGTATTGTTGCAAATCAACGGAAAGTTGTGAAGAGTAAAAAAGGAGAAATGCAATTTGGCGGTGTGATTTATTCCGATTCGGCAGACAAAGCCACGCGCTTCATCATGAACTGCAATCAGAAAAAAATTCCGCTCGTGTTTCTGCAGGACGTTACAGGATTTATGGTGGGTTCCCGTTCTGAGCACGGAGGAATTATTAAAGATGGCGCAAAGATGGTGAATGCAGTTGCAAATTCCGTAGTGCCGAAGTTTACTGTGATTGCAGGAAATTCATATGGCGCGGGAAATTATGCCATGTGCGGAAAAGCATACGACCCGCGGTTAATTGTTGCATGGCCCACTTCTAAAATTGCCGTGATGGGCGGAGAGCAGGCGGCAAAAGTTTTGGTGCAGATAGAAATTGCAACGCTGAAAGCAAAAGGCGAAAAGATTACTCCTGAAAAAGAAAGTGAACTCTTCAACAAAATAAAAGACCGCTACGATTCGCAAACTTCTCCCTATTATGCGGCAGCACGGCTTTGGGTAGATGCAGTCATCAATCCGCTCGATACGCGTAAATGGATTTCAATGGGAATTGAAATGGCGAATCATGCTCCGGTTAAAAAGAAATTTAATGTGGGAGTAATTCAAACATGAAGATTCAATAGGAACTCCATCGTATTTATTCCATCCGCATAATCCCAAAGTTCCGGAGATTGCGATTGTCCGAACGCTACCGTTGGTCGGGATTTAAAATCCCGACCAGCAACTATGCACTGAATAGTTGACTTTTCTTTTTCTAATCTTTTCAGAAGCTCTTCTTTGCTTTCATACCGCTCGTAAAATAAATTTGCAACAGGCGAAGCAATCCGTTTATCTTCTTTCAGTAATAAAAAATTATTATCGAAAAACTTTTCTTTGTTCAGCAGGTAAATGCTGCGGTAATAAGTATAGTTGTTGTAATATTTATTGTGATGAATCACATCGCTAAAATCAATAATGGCAGAAAAGAATTTATCCAAGTCGTAATTCTGCGGAATAAAAACCTTTGAAACGTTTCTGCATCCCAATCCAAAATACTGAAAAATATCTTCGCCCAGGTTTTGTAAATCTTCTTTCGTTTCCTTTCCGTCAAGTATGGCAACTGCATTTCTGTTTTTCCGAATGATATGAGGAAAGTTGGAAAAGTAATATTCAAAATAGCGCGCACTGTTGTTGCTGCCGGTGGCAATGAAGGCAGATGTCCTTTCCCTGAAGCCGTGCCTGCCGGCAGGCAGGGGAGAATCAGAGGAAACAAATAGTATGTTGTTTTTGAATTCCGGCTCAATCCCAATCACTATTTCTGAAACTGCCGGCAAAAGAAATCTATCTTCCGAAGAAAGTTTCCCCACGCAACTATTTCCGCTCATCAGCACGCATAAAAAATCGTGAAAACCAACCAAAGGAATATTTCCTGCCATGATAACTCCAATGCGATGGTTGATGGTTGATGGTTGATGGTTGATGGAATAGGATGAAATCCATTTTCTGATTTTATCTTCTGCAAGCATTTCCCCGATAGAATTAATAGCAAGCAAAATATTTTCTTCCGTAAACCAGCCGTTATGTTTTTCTGCTTTATGAATTGCCTGTAACAGATTGTCTTCTGGTTTCTTCCTGAGAATTTCTCCAAGTTTTGCAAAAGCGACAATTCTTTTTTCTAAATTCATAGTGCAAAATTATTTTTTAATATCTTTGTTTCACATTTAATAAATTATTAACTTTCAACTATGGCAATTAAAATAACTGAAGAATGCATTAACTGCGGTGCCTGCGAGCCCGAATGTCCGAATAATGCAATTTATGAAAACGGTGCGGAATGGAGATTTTCTGACGGAACAACTTTGAAAGGAAGTTATACCGGAAAAAGTTCAGGACAAACGGTGGACGCGGAAGCGCCTCAGCCGGCTGTTTCGGCTGATTTCTATTTTATAGTAACTGATAAATGCACCGAGTGCAAAGGGTTTCACGATGAGCCGCAATGCGCTGCGGTTTGCCCGGTTGATTGCTGCGTGCCGGATGAAAATCATGTGGAAACCGAAGAGCAGTTGCTGGCGAAAAAAGATTCAATGCACATAGCATAAAAGTGTTTGTAAAATATAATAAGACCGCGAACGTTAATCCGTTTGCGGTTTTTTATTTGCCCCAACCCTAAAGGGAGTATGAAAGGAAAATTTTCAATATTGTTTTTGTTTCTGTACTTTGTATTGTCTAAATACTCAATACTCAATTCTCAGGTCTTTCTTCAAGATTCCGTTTACAATCTTTTTTTGGATTTTGTTCATTCTTCAAACGAAGTAAAAAAAAATGATAACAGCAAGAAATTTTCTGCCGGATTGAAACTCGCTTTGGAAAAAGATGTAAAAGCGGAATTTACTTTCGACTCTTTGAGAAATGCCAGAGTAATGCTTGAGTCGCCCGACAAGCAGGTGAGAATTTTTACCTGGGATGTTCTTGCAGAAGATGGCACGCATACTTTCTACGGATTCATTCATTCTTACAACCGCAAGTCAAAAAAGTTTGAAGTGTATGAACTCAAGGATAAATCGGAAGAGATGAGGGGAAAAGAAATAGAGAACGCCACGCTTGACAATACAAAATGGTATGGTGCTTACTATTTTCAATTGGCTGAATTCAAATACAAAAAGAAAAAACAATACGTGCTTCTCGGCTGGGATGGAAATAATTTAATGTCGAATAAAAAACTGATTGACGTTTTATCTTTCGATTCGAAAGGTTTCCCGAAGTTTGGCGATGCAATTTTTTCCAAAGACAATGGAAAAATTGTGAAGCGAATTATTTTTGAATACAAGGCAGGAATTTACATGTCGCTTCGTTACGAGGAAGAAAAAAACGCAATTGTGTTCGACCATCTTTCGCCTTCCGACCCGAATCTCGAAGGGCAGTATGAATTTTATGGTCCCGATTTTACCTATGATATGCTTCAATTCCAGGATGGAAAATTTATATTTGTTAAAAACGTGGAAGCGCGAAATCCCAAGGACAGGACTGATAAATATTTTCATATTCCTCATTAGTTCGGATAGCGAATCGCTGCGAATCTTCTAAATAGGTAATCATCTTTTTCATTCGCAGATTCGTAAACATTCGTTATCCGCACAATCAGTTTTCTTATTAAATTCGACCTCGCTTAATAACACCTATTTACAATGGAAACAGTTATGGCTGATGTGAAAAAGAAAGTGCACAACTTTAGCGCAGGTCCCGGCATTCTTCCTCAGGAAGTTTTGAAACAGGCGGCAGAAGCATGCATCAATTTTGACAACCTGAATCTTTCGCTTTTAGAAATTTCTCATCGCAGTAAAAATTACGAAGCCGTGATGCAGGAAGCGCGCGCGCTGGCAAAAGAATTACTCGGACTTGATGACGGCTATCAGGCAATTTTTTTGGGCGGAGGCGCAAGCATGCAGTTCTGCATGGTGCCATTCAATTTGCTTCGTGCCGAAGGTTACGCTGCATACGTGAACACAGGGGTGTGGGCGAGCAAAGCAATTAAGGAAGCAAAAATTATCGGCAATACGAAAGTGATTGCATCGTCAGAAGATAAAAAGTTCAATTACATTCCGCGCAACTACCAGATTCCCGGTGATGCAGATTATGTGCACATCACTTCCAACAATACGATTTACGGCACGCAAATAAAAAAATTCCCCATCTCGCGCATCCCTGTGGTGGTCGATATGTCTTCAGATATTTTTTCCCGCAAGATTGACTGCACACAGTTTGATTTGATTTATGCAGGCGCTCAAAAAAATATGGGGCCGGCAGGCGCAACATTAATTGTTGTGAAGGAATCCATTCTTGGCAAAACCGGCAGAACAATTCCTTCCATGCTCGATTATAAAGTTCACATCAAAGGCGAAGCCATGTACAACACTCCGCCTGTGTTTCCGATTTATGTTTCTCTTCTCACCATGCGCTGGCTGAAAAAGAATGGCGGAATAGATTGGATTGAAAAAATAAATAACCAGAAAGCAGAAACGCTTTACTCAGAAATTGACCGCAACTCATTGTTCACCGGCACTGCTGAAAAAGATTCCCGCTCAAATATGAATGTAACTTTCCTTCTCAACAAATCTGAACTCGAGCCCGAGTTTGACAAAATGTGGAAAGAAGCCGGCATCAGCGGCATTCGCGGACATCGTGATGTTGGCGGTTACCGCGCTTCGCTTTACAATGCACTTCCGCTTGAAAGCGTGCAAGTGCTGGTGGATGTAATGAAAGAGTTTGAGAAAAAGTTTGCATAAAAATTTATGGGACGCATTTTTGAAAAGAGAAAACACACCATGTTCGCGCGTTATGCGCGCATGGCAAAAGGTTTTACAAAAATCGGCAGAGAGATTTCCATTGCGGTGAAACAAAATGGACCTAATCCTGATTCCAATTCCCGTTTGCGTATAGTCATTCAGAATGCGAAGGCAATCAACATGCCCAAAGAAAGAATTGATGCTGCTATCAAACGCGCTTCCACCAAAGGCGAGGGAAACTTTGAGGAAATAAATTACGAAGGATACGGTCCCCACGGAGTTGCAATTCTTGCCGAATGCACTTCCGATAATCCCACGCGGACTGTTTCAAATATCCGCATGCATTTTTCCAGGGGCAACGGAACGCTTGGCAAAACCGGCTCGCTCGATTTTATTTTCGAACGCAAAGGAGTTTTCAGAATTTCTGCCGAAGGAAAAAATAAAGAAGATCTTGAACTGGAATTAATCGAACATGGCGCAGAAGAAATTGAAGAAGCCGATAACGAATTAATCATCTATACAAAGTTTTCTAATTTCGGTGCAATGCAAAAAGCGCTCGAAGAAAAAAAAATAAATATTCTCTCCGCAGAAAAACAAAGAATACCAAACACGCAGGTCGAACTGAATGAAGCACAGCAGAAAGATGTGCGTGAATTAATTGAAGCGCTCGAAGAAGACGATGATGTGCAGGCGGTGTTTCACAATATGGCGGAATAAAATATGTAATGTCATTTTCGAACGAAGTGAGGAATCTCATGAGGAGATTCCTCGTTGCACTCGGAATGACAAATCAAAAATAATATGAGCAAGAAGATTTTAGCGAATGACGGAATTGATGACGGAGGAAAATCGCTTCTCGAAAAAGCAGGATTCACAATCGTAACAGAAAAAGTTGCGCAGGAAAATTTAGCGAAAGCAATCAATGAAAATAATTTTATCGGGCTTACTGTGAGAAGCGCAACACAAGTAAAAAAAAATGTGATTGATGCATGCCCGAATTTAAAACTTATCGGAAGAGGAGGCGTTGGGATGGACAATATTGATGTGCAGTACGCGCGCGATAAAGGAATTCATGTGGTGAACACACCTGCAGCATCTTCGGAATCTGTGGCCGAACTTGTTTTCGCCCATCTTTTCGGAATGGTACGTTTTTTACATGACTCAAACAGGGAAATGCCTGCGAATGGAAATACGCAGTTTGACGCGCTGAAAAAAAAATACGCGAAAGGAATTGAACTCAGAGGAAAAACGTTGGGAATAATCGGAATCGGAAGAATAGGGCAGGCGGTAGCGAAAATCGGAATCGGAGTGGGAATGAAAATAATTGCGCACGATCCGTTCGTGAAAGAAGGAAAAATAAATATGGAAGTTGGTGGAAATAAAATTTCTGTTCCGTTCAAAACAATTTCTTTGGATGAACTTTTTGCGCAGAGCGATTTTATTTCTGTTCACGTGCCGGGCGGAAAACTGATTACAAAAAATGAATTCGCTAAAATGAAAAAAGGAGTGGTGCTGGTAAATGCTTCGCGCGGAGGAGTGATTGACGAACATGATTTGCTTGAAGCGCTGAACTCAGGAAAAGTTTCTAATTGCGCGCTGGATGTTTTCGAAAATGAACCTACACCGAAAAAAGAAATTCTCACGCATCCAAAAATTTCTTTGACACCGCATATTGGCGCGGCAACCATGGAAGCGCAGGAAAGAATCGGAATTGAACTGGCAGAAAAAATTATTGAATTGTTAAAATAAGAACGATAGTTCTTTCAAATTTATGTTGAGCAGAAGATTCATTCGCATTAAAGTCATGCAGGCATTGTATGCCTTTTTCCATTCTGAAGACCGCGAAAAAGCCAAGTATGAAAAAGAAATGTTTCAGAGTTTTGAAAAAACATATGACCTCTATCTTCTTCTTCTTCTTTTGCTGATTGAAATCCGTGAGCAGGGCAGAAATCTAATTGCCATCCGAAAAACAAAACATCTTCCTTCTCCCGAAGACTTACGTGCGAATACAAAATTTATTGACAATAAAATCTTCAGCATTCTTTCCATTAACCGCCAGCTTGCGGCTGAATCTAAAAAGAGAAATATTTCATGGGAGAATGACAAAGACATGGCGCGGAAATTATTTTCTAAAATTCAGGAGAGTTCGGCATATAAATCCTACATGAGCAATTCCGAAAGAAGTTTCAAGAATGATAAAAAATTTCTCAGCGAAATTTATATTGAAACCATTGCACCTGATGAATTGCTCCAGTTTTTCTTCGAGGAAAAAAATATTCACTGGGCGGATGATATTGATTTTGTGAATTCACTTGTGCTGAAAACGATTGCTTACATTCCCGAATCGGCTTCGGACAATATGCCTCTGGCACATTTATATAAGGACGAAAAGGAAGACAAAAAATATGCAAAGGAACTTTTTGAAGAAGTAATTACTCATAGCGCAGAAGAAGAAAAAATGATTCAGTCGAAAACCGAAAACTGGGAACTCGAACGGATTGCATTTATGGATGTGCTCCTGATGAAACTTGCAATAACTGAATTTTTATTTTTTCCTACTATTCCTGTAAAAGTTTCTTTGAATGAATACATCGAACTTGCAAAACAATACAGCACGCCAAAGAGCAGCGTGTTTGTGAATGGAATATTAGATAAGCTTCTTGCCGAATTTAAAAAAGACGGACGATTGCAAAAACAAGGGCGAGGACTCGTTGAGAATTAAAAATTTAAAATTAGAAATTAAAAAGTATTTTTGTTTTCAATGCAAAATATATTCTCTTATACCATATACCTTATATCCTTATTCCTTTTCCTTTCCTGCGGACAAAAGCAAACCACCACTACTGATATGGTTAACATTCCCGCAAGTGCAGAGGAAGGAGTGAATAAAGATAAACTTCCCGCTATGAAATTCGAGGAAGAAGTTTTTGATTTCGGAACCATTACGCAGGGAGAAAAAGTTATGCACGATTTCAAATTTAAAAATGAAGGAGCGAGTGATTTAATAATTTCAAACGCATATGGAAGCTGCGGTTGTACTGTTCCTGAAGTTCCGAAGAAACCGGTTCCATCCGGAGAGAAAAATATTATCCGCGTAACTTTCGACAGCGATGGAAAAACCGGAATGGTGACGAAAGAAGTTACGATTCTTACTAATTGCATTCCGAATAAACAAGTAATAAAAATAAAAGCAAATATTTTTGTGCCTGAAACTAAAAACCCAGTAAAACAATAATCCCATGAATTTATCTTCTATTTTTTTAATGCTTGGCGGACAAGACGGGCAAGGCAGTGGAATGACCAGCATAATTTTTCTTATTCTCATTTTCGGAGTGTTCTGGCTTTTCATGATTCGTCCGCAAATGAAAAAACAAAAAGACCAGCAAAAGTTTCGTGAAGCAATTGGCAAAGGCGATAAAATTATAACCATAGGCGGAGTTCACGGAAAAATTGTGGAAGTGCAGGATACAACTTTTATCATTGAAGTGGAAGGCCAAAACCGCTTGAAGATTGAAAAGAGCGCGGTGTCTATGGAATCTTCGCAAGCGATGAACAAAGACAAAGAGAAAAAATAATCGTCTTGAAACGGACCGAAATATTAAAATTTTTTCATCAGCGGCAGGAAATTCATCTTAACAAAAAAGTTTTTGTATTCATTGTCTGCCTTATTATTTCTTTTTTCACATGGATGCAACTCAATCTTTCTAAGGAGCACACCGATATTCTTCCCGTGCGGATTAACTATGTGAATCTTCCGCAGAAAAAATTCGGAACAACTATTCTTCTCGATACGCTCCTCGTGGAAGTAGAATCCAACGGGTGGGGGCTTTGGAAATATGAAATGAAAGATATTCCGATTGATTTCAAAAAACTGAAGCACGATGAATCCGGAGTTTATTATTTCCTTCCGAATAATTTTGCAAAGACAATTGCAAAACAGATGGGAGAAAATTTCAAAGTGCTTCGGGCAACAATTGATACTGTGCAAATCAATCCCCGCAACAAATGAAAATAGTTGGAGTAACCGGAGGAATCGGCAGCGGCAAGACAACCGTTTGTAAAATTTTTGAACTGCTCGGCATTCCGGTTTTTTATGCGGACGATGAAGCAAAAAAATTATATGATGAGAAAAAAATAATTTTGAAAGTGGTGAAACTATTCGGCAAAAAAATTCTTTCAGGAAAAAAAGTTGACAAGAAAAAACTTTCGGCAATTGTTTTCAATCACAAATCATCTCTCGCAAAACTGAATGCAATCATTCATCCCGATGTGAAACGAAAATTCGAAGCATGGAAGAAGAAACAAAAGGGAGCAAAATATGCAATTAAAGAAGCAGCAATTATGATCGAAAGCAATGCTTATAAAGATGTGGATTATTTAGTTTCTATAACTGCTAATAAATCGCTGAGAATAAATAGAATTATTAATAGAGATAAAATAGATAAAATAGAAATTGAAAAACGAATCAGTGAACAGATTTCTGACAAAGAACGCGCAAAATATTCCGATGCAATTATTATTAATGATGGCAAACATTCTTTGATTAAACAAGCGCTGAAAATCCATCGGCAAATTCTTTCAAAATAATTTTTATTTCCTTTTCAAATTTGTTCTACTTTTGACAAACTAAAATATATTTTTCATGGAACAATCTCAACAACCCCCGATTCCGCAAACTCCCATCGGCATGCAGCCGGCTTTACCGAATGCAACTGCCGCACTTGTACTCGGAATTATTTCCATTCCCACTTGTTTTTGTTACGGTATTATTGGAATGGCTTGCGGAATCATCGCTATTATTCTTGGAAGCAAAGCAATAAAACTTTTCAAGGAAAATCCCGGAGTGTACAATCCTTCGTCCTTTAACAATGCAAACGCGGGAAGAATCTGTGGAATAATAGGAACGATTTTATCTGCATTATACCTGGTTTTTATAATTGTTTATTTTATTCTTGTCGGCTCGTTTATCGGAAGCATTCTGTCCAGTTCATCCTGGGAAAAAATGCATTAAAATATTTTGGAAACATTAATTCGCTGGTTAGAATCACATCCGATACATTGTTTTTATAAATCCGTTTTCGGAATTGAATGCCCGGGCTGCGGTGCACAGAGGGCATTTATTTTTTTGCTGAAAGGAAATTTTTCAGAATCATTTTCAACGTATCCTCCGTTACTTTTTTTTCTCTCATTGATTTTTTTTCTCTCGCTGCATTTGGTTTTTAAATTCCGAAACGGAGGAACGTATCTCCTATATGGATTTATTTTTACCGCATTAATTGTATTGACTAACTTTATAGTAAAGTTATTTTCGTAATTCGACCATTCGTAATTAGTAGCAGCAATGAAAATTTTATCCTCAGAAGAAATAAGAAAGGCAGACGCTTATACCATCAAGCATGAGTTAATAAAATCAATTAACCTGATGGAGAGGGCGGCAAAAGAATGTGTGCGGTGGTTAATCAATTCTTCTGTTCGAAAGGAAGACATCAAGATTTTTTGCGGATTGGGAAACAATGGAGGAGACGGATTAGCGATTGCACGTTTGCTCGCAACCCAATGTTATATGGTGGAGATTTATATTGTTCGCTATGCAGATAAATGTTCAGAAGATTTTTTGAGTAATGAAAAGCGGCTGAAGAATAAAAAGAGGATTAAGGTTCATAACATCACTTCTGCAAAACAACTTCAGTCAATAATCATTAATCAATCATCAATACTCATTGATGCCGTCTTTGGTTCGGGCTTAAATAAGCCGGTGGAAGGATTGGCAAAGGAGGCAATTAACTTTATCAATCAGTCAAAATGTTTTGTTGTATCTATAGATATTCCTTCGGGATTATTTTTGGAGGAGAACAAATATGACAAAGATAGTGCTGTTGTTCGCGCAAATCATACCCTCACTTTCCATGTTCCAAAAATGGCTTTCATGTTTCATGAGAGTGAAAAGTATGTAGGAGATTTTTCCATTCTGAATATCGGATTGAATGAAGCATTTATTTCATCCCTTCCTTCAAAAAATTATTTCGCAACCATTGAGGATGTTCGAAAAATTCTCACGCCACGAAATAAATTTTCTCATAAAGGAACGTTTGGTCATGCACTGATTGTTTCGGGAAGTTACGGCAAGATGGGTGCGTGTGTTCTTGCAAGCCGCGCCAGCATTTCTTCGGGTGCAGGATTGGTTACAGCCCATATTCCCAAATGCGGCTATGAAATTTTACAGACAGCAAATCCAGAAGTAATGGTTGAAGTGGATTCTTCGGAGAAAATTATTTCTGATACCTTTCATCCGGAAAAATATAATGCCATCGGAATTGGTCCGGGAATCGGAACAGAAAAAGAAACTCAAAGCGCGTTGAAAGTTCTCATTCAAAATTCAAAAGTCCCTTTAGTGCTTGATGCCGATGCGCTGAATATTCTTTCCGAAAACAAAACTTGGATTTCTTTTCTTCCGAAAAATTCCATTCTTACTCCGCATCCCGGAGAATTAAAAAGATTAATCGGAGAAAGTGAAAATGATTTTCAAAATTTACAAAAGCAAAAAGAATTTTCAATCAAGCATGGAGTTTATGTAGTGCTGAAGCGCGCTTATACTTGCATTACTTGCCCCGATGGAGAAGTTTATTTTAATTCTCCCGGAAATCCGGGAATGGCAACAGCAGGCAGCGGAGATGTTCTCACAGGAATAATTACCGGATTGCTCGCACAAGGTTACGATTCAAAACAGGCAAGTGTGCTCGGAGTTTATTTGCACGGGCTTGCAGGAGATATTGCTGCCGAAAATCTCAGTGAAGAAAGTTTGATTGCACGGCACATTATAGAATTTCTTGGAGAAGCGTTTAAGAAAATAAAAAGTTCTCCTAATTAATAGTCCACGTTTCTCTTCCGCGCAGCAGCGCATCCAAATCACCTTCGCCTTTTGCTTTTTTTGTTTCTGCAATTTGATTTGCCATTGCTTCTTCGTAAGTGGGTTTATTTTCTATATAGAAAATTCCAAACGGGCGTGGCAGATGTCCTTCTTTCTTGGGGTTATCAAAGAAACGTGTGAGCAATGTTGCTTTCATTCCATCGCGCTCATCGTGAATCCATAAATCATTGGGCGAAACATCGGCAACATTTACAATCACGGGTTTGAAACCATCCAACTTAATTCCTTTTTCATTATTTATTCCAAAGATGAGCGGCTTGCCGTGCTCCATGAAAAGTGTTTCTTCTTTCTTACTTGCTTTCTCGGTGAAAATTTCAAAAGCACCATCGTTAAACACATTGCAGTTCTGATATATTTCCACGAAAGAAGTTCCTTTATGTTCGTGTGCTCTTTTTAAAATTGTTCGCTGATGAATCGGGTCTCTGTCCATCGTTCTCGCAATGAAAGTTCCTCCTGCGCCAAGAACTAACGCGAGCGGATTGAACGGATGGTCAATGGAACCGAACGGAGTTGACTTTGTAATATGCCCTTCGTGCGAAGTGGGGGAGTACTGTCCTTTCGTGAGCCCGTAAATTTCATTGTTGAAGAGAAGAATGTTCACATTAATATTTCTTCTCAGAATATGAATGGTGTGGTTTCCTCCTATGGAAAGCCCATCGCCATCGCCTGTAACCACCCACACAGAAAGTTCGGGGCGTGTTGTTTTCAAACCGGAAGCGATTGCTGCCGCGCGCCCGTGAATGCCGTGCAGTCCGTAAGTTTCCATGTAATATGGAAAACGCGATGAGCAGCCAATGCCCGCAACGAACGCGATGTTCTCTCGTGGAATTCCCAAATCAGGCATGATGGTTTGAACCTGCTTGAGAATGGAATAATCTCCGCAGCCGGGGCACCAGCGCACTTCCTGGTCGCTGGTGAAATCTTTTGCGGTGGGTTTTGCAGATGGCGTTGGTGCTGTTTCTGTGCTCATATAAATTATTTATTCACAATTAATTTTTTCGTAATTATTTTTCCGTTTGAATTCATTCTCACAAAATAAATTCCTTCTTCTTTTAAATTCAACACTTCTGTTTTAGCGTTTGGTTTTTCTGAAATTATTTTTTCTCCTACTGCATTATACACTTCTACATTTTCAACATTGAACAATGAACTCTGAATTGTAAATTCCCAGCTGGATGGATTCGGATAAACAGAAATTGTATTATCAATATGCAGCGATGGAACAGAGGTGGTGAGCGGCTGCGATTTAAAATGCATTTCATCTAACTTTAAATCAGAGCCGACAAACGAAACCGCGCTGTCTTGCCAGCTGGATGACTGCGCGTTTATGGATACTGTATCGGGAACGAAAGGAAGATTGTAGGGGATTTCCACATATTTATATACGGAAGATGAGTTAAGCAAAATACCATTATTCCATTGCTGCGTGGTGTTTCTGAAGTTTACGTTTATCTGTGCAGTGTCCATTCCCATTGGAATATATTTATACCAGAAGCAAAGCGTGTCAAACTGATTAGAGAAAGGATACCCTCCGTAAGCAATACAGGGAGCGGGCGGAGGCAGCGGGCAATTCATTCCGCCATTGTTGATTTGTGCCGATTGCGCAGCAGGATTTCCGTTTCTATCGCCAAGGAAAGTTTTTAATTCCACTGCGTAATTGCCTGCAACTTTATCGGTGGTTTGCATTACTCCCTGTGCTTCCCATGGATTAACAAGCCAGTTGTCCAGCCGTATCATATTCTGTGTCGTCCAGTTTTCAAAATCACCGTTGAAGAGTGCTGGCTGGCTGGAAACTCCTGTAAACGAAACGCTGTCTATCTGCAGCATGCTGCCGTTCCTCTGCAAATTATTATTTGTAAAATCGCTCGAACCGGCAGCAAATATTACCGTGTCGGGAGTTGAAGGAAGAGGCGGGTTGAAAGTATATGAAAACATAGTATAGGTACTATGCGTTCCGTAAAAAGAATAAAGATAAATACTCGTATCCACGCCCGAATGTTTGAACATAACTAAAATTCGCCCTGTATCTGGCGATGCTATGGATGATTTATAATATCCGCGTATGCCGGTCGGCTTTTGGTTATAAGCAAACCCTCCGTACCAGGCAGGCGGACCATTTTTATTGCCGCCTTGATTCGGATTTGTGTTGATGAAATATGCCATTAGCGTGTCTTTGGTGGCAGATACAGTAGTGGTAAGTTGAACCGCATAAGCGCCATGATAAAAATCGGTTGATTTAATTTCATTGTTCGGCAGGTTCTCATAAAATGTTTGCGGGTCGGAACATTCAACATAGTTCTGCGGAATGTCATACGTTCCAGTAGTCCAACTTTCAAAGTTTCCGTTGGGAATTGAACCTTGCGAAAATCCAATTGTGCTGATTAATAAACCAGCAATTAATGTGTAGAAGTTGTTTTTCATTTGATTTGTTTTAGATATGAATTAGCACTAATTGGCTAATTCGTGTGTATTTGTGTTAATTAGTGTTTGTTGAGTTCTTGTATTTTATTTTTTAGTTCTCCTGCAGTAAAAGGCATTCCTTTGATTTTATTAAAGCCGATGGCATCAATCAAAAATTTATCGCGAATGATTTTTGAAAACTGCCCGTTGTTCATTTCAGGAATTAATACTTTGTCAAAATTTTTCAGAATGCTGCCTAAATTTTTCGGAAGCGGGCTCATGTATTTCACCTGCGCGTGCGATACTTCAATTCCATCGGCAATGCAATCTTTCACAGCAGTTTTTATTGAACCGTAAGTGGAACCCCATCCGAGAACAAGAATTTTTCCTTTCTCTTTTCCGTTGTCTAACTTTTGTTCAGGAATATAATCGGCAATCTTATCCACTTTCTCTTGTCTGAGTTTCACCATGAACTCATGATTATCGGGGTCGTAAGAAATATTTCCGGTCTCGTGTTCTTTCTCAATTCCTCCAATGCGGTGCTCCAGTCCTTTTGTTCCGGGAATTGCCCATGGGCGAGAAAGTTTTTCATCGCGTAAGTAAGGAAGAAATTTCTCAACCGGCCCAACGCCATTTTGCACTGTTGCATTTTTCTTGGTAGCAAAAGAAATTTTTATTTCCGGAAGGTCTTTTGCATTTGGAAAACGCCACGGTTCTGCACCGTTTGCAATATATCCATCGGAGAGAAACATTACAGGAATCATGTGCTCGAGCGCAATGCGGCATGCTTCAAATGCCATAGTAAAACAATCGGACGGAGAAGAAGCAGCAATCACGCAGAGCGGGCACTCGGAATTTCTTCCGTAGAGCGCCTGCATTAAATCGGCTTGTTCAGTTTTAGTAGGCAATCCGGTGGAAGGTCCTCCGCGCTGAACATCAATTACCACCAGCGGAAGTTCCAGCATTACTGCAAGCCCGACTGCTTCTGCTTTCAAAGCAATGCCGGGACCGGATGAACCCGTTACTCCTAAATTTCCTCCGAACGCTGCGCCAATGGCAGAGCACACGGCAGCAATTTCATCTTCCGCCTGAAAAGTTTTCACTCCAAAGTTTTTATGCTTGGCAAGTTCGTGAAGAATATCAGATGCAGGTGTAATCGGATATGTTCCATAAAATAAAGTGAGCCCTGATTTTTTCGAAGCGGCAATCAATCCCATTGCGGTTGCCTGGTTGCCCATGATGCTTCGGTAAATTCCCTTCGGCATGGGAGCGGCTTTCACTTCGTAGCGGGTTGTGAAAGTTTCTGTGGTTTCTCCGAAATTATATCCTGCTTTCAGAACTTTTGTATTCGTTTCAATTAGTTCGGGTTTCTTTTTGAATTGCTCTTTCAAAAAGTTGAGCGTTGGCTCCATCGAACGGTTATACATCCAAAGAAGAAAACCAAGCACGAACATATTTTTTGAGCGGTCAATGTCTTTCACGCCAAGTCCGGAACCTTCGAGACAGGCGCGCGTGAGTTTTGTAACATCAATATTGTAAACGGTGTATTTGCTGAGCGAATCATCCGTGAGCGGATTTGCTCCTTTGGGATAATGCGCGAGTTCAAGATTTTTTGCACCGAAGCCATCGGTATTCGCAATAATTATTCCGCCCTGCTTGAGCGCCTTGAGATTTGCTTTCAGCGCAGCAGCATTCATCACAACAAGAACATCGGCAGTGTCGCCTGCAGTATAAATATTCACACTTCCGAAATGCAATTGAAATCCTGAAACTCCTGCAAGCGTTCCCTGGGGCGCGCGGATTTCTGCGGGGAAGTTCGGAAAAGTGCTGATGTCATTTCCCGAAAGTGCGCTCGTGTTGGTGAACTGCGTTCCGGTTAACTGAATTCCATCGCCTGAGTCGCCCGCGAAAAGAATGACAACATTTTTTAATTCCTTGCTTTCAACTTTCTTTTTGAGTTCTGCTGTTTCTGCTGACATATATTTTATAATAAAAGATGGACGAAGTTAATAAAAAATTTGCCCCAATACTAAAAGGTGTTAAGAAAAAATGAAAAGAAGATAAATGATATTTTTGCTTTTAGGGAAGGAACTTCTAATTCACATTATCCCCTCTCAACCTTCTGAATCTTTTTCTCGCTTCCACCGTGTATAAACTTCCGGGAAATCTGGTAAGAAGGTCTTCGTAGTATTCTTTTGCTTTGTCAACGTTATTCAGGTAAAGTTCGTTCAACTCGGCAAGTTTGAAGAGCGCGTCATCACCTAAAATATCGAATCCGTAGTTGTCTAAAAGTTTTTGCAATTGCTCTCCGGCTTCCGGAAATTTCCCCTGTTTCATTTTGATTTGATATTTTTTATAGAGAATATCATCGGCAAGCGAAGTGTTTGGAAATTTTTTCTGAATGGAATCAAGCGTGAGTAACGATTTTTCCAATTCATTTCTGAAGACAAGCAAATCCGCGCGCGAGAATAGGGCAAGCGCAAGTGAGTCGCCATCGTTTTTCAGATTATCGCTGATGGTGAGCGAAAGTTCCATCGCGTCATTGGCAATTAATTTTTCCGTGGAGCCCTTCAGCACATCGAGCTGCGCCTGCGACCATTTGAACTCTCCGCTGTAATAAGAAAGTTTCGCGTTGCGGAGTTTTGCTTCATCGCCCATCGGTTCATGTTTGAAATCCAGTTGCACTTGCGAATACAAAAGCGAAGCATCCCAGATTTCTCCTTTCATTAAAAGAATATCTCCGAGTTCGAGTTTGCATTCCGCCTGCGTGGTTGGATTTATTCCCTGAAGTTTAATCGCGTCATTCAGCAAATCAGAAGCTTCCTTTGTTTTTCCCATGAAAAATCCCTGAAGGTGAGCGAGATTTTTTACAAGAATGGCAGTGCCCGAACTTTTTCCGAGTTCATTCAAGGTGATGTTGAAATTTTTTTCGAGTTCAATCAAATCATTCTGCGTGTAAGAAAATTTTGTCGTTACTTTTTTATACTGCGCATTCAAAAGTTCCATCCGCGCGTTGATGTAATTATAATTGTCTTTTCCTTTTTCAATCACATACTGAAAACATTTCGCAGCTGTTTCATATTCTTCGTTTGAAACGCAGAGTTGACCGAGCGCCATTAAACGTTGTCCGTCTTCACGCAGGCGTTTATCCAGCGCTTTCGACTGAATAAATGCTCCGTTAAAATTTTTTTCCTGGATGAAAAACCAAATCAGCAGTTCGGTGTAAACAGTTTTCTCCGGGCTTGCCTGAACTTTTTTCAGCAATTCTTCTTTAATGATTTCATTTTTCTTTTCGTCTTTGTCCTCTCCAAACGATGGCTGTAATCCATTCTGCACTGTTTGCAACTGGTCATCTCCATAGTCGAGCAGCGAAAGATATTCGCTCACCATGCCATGTATGTCACCTTTCTTTTCATACACAGCGGCAATTTCAGAATTGAAAGGATAAAATCCATTCAGCAATTTTCTGCCGCGCTTGTACGTTTCCACTGCGTAATCCCATTCCTGCAATTGCATAAAAGAAGTTGCCAGATCAAAAATCTGTTTCTGGTCGGCAGATAATTGTTTCAGCGCTTTTTCATACTGCGAATTTCCTTTTTCAGTTTCATTTTCGTCTTTGTAAAGCGTGCCGAGGTGAACCACATAAGTTAAATTCTGCGGATACTGCTTGATAACTTTCTTAATCATTTTTTCCGCCTTGTCATATTGCTGAAGTTTTGTGAGGCAAAGCAGGTAAGGATTGTAATAAGCGATTCCATCTTTTTTATTGAAAAACTTTTCGTAATAAACAATTGCCTTGTCAAATTCTTTGTTCTGCAAATATTGAAATGCGAGTTGCTCGTCAGTAGTTGGCTGCGCAAATGTGCTAATGACAAATGACAAATGACAAATGACAAATGACAAAATCCTATTTCGTATTTTTCGTATCATTTCGTTTTTTGTTTCATCCCTATTTATCGCGGACGAAGATTTAAACTGTCGGCTAAAAATGTGATTTGTGTTTTCATCGAATCCAATTTTGCTGAAGCAATTTTTGCTTTTTCAATTGTGCGCTGAATTACATTTGAAATTTTTCCTGCCGCATTCATTTCGTTAACGATATACTCCTGCGATTTATTTTTCTCAATCAAATCTTCTTTTAAGTCGTGTTTCAAATCGCTGATTCGGTGCTCCGATTCTTTTATTGCTCTTTCCAAATATTTTTTATTATCTAACAAGTTAAGAATATTTCCTGAACATTCAGAAGCATCCGACAAAAACATTGCCGTTTTTTTGTTTATGGTGTCCTTCGCCAGTTTTTCATAGATGGAATGAAGCTGCAGGAAGGAAGAATTATAATTTGCACGAAAAGAATTTGTATCGGCAGATTCTAAAACTTTTTCTGTTTCAGCTAAAATATTATTTGCGCTATCGATCCGTGAAATTTCTTTGGAGTAATCAGTTTTTTGTTTACAGGAAATAAAAAATGCAAGTAGGCAGTAGGCAGTAAGCAGTAGGCAAAAAGAAAAACGAATCGGTGTAATCACTTTTGAGAAATCGGTGGAATCAAAAATTTAATTCGCTACTAATTTTTTCAGTTTTGAAATTCCCTGATCAACCGTATCGGCAACGGTGAAAACGGTGTTGAGTTTTGTGATGACAAGAAGTTCTTTAATTCTTTTTCCAACGTTGGCAATCACCGCTTCGCCACCGGCTTTGCGTGCTTTAGTGAGAATCTGAATGAGAATGGTGAGGCCGGAACTGTTCAGATATTTTAATCCGCCAAGGTCAACCACAAAGTGAATGTGATTGTTGGTAATGGTTTCATTGACTTCCTCAATGAGTTTGTCTGCTTGATTTTTATCAATCAAATCTCCTTTGAGAGTAAGGATATGAATGTTTCCTTGTTTTGCGGAAGTGTAAGTGAAAAACATTTTCTTGGATTTAGTATTAATTTTTTTTGAAGTCACATTTTCCTTTCTCTGCAAGTTTTCTGCAATGCGCATACAAATTTAATGAATGTGATGAAACATTGAACTCTAAAATATCTCCCATCTTATTTCTTATCTGCTGGATGCGCGGGTCGCAGAATTCCACAATCTTTCCGCAATCCTGGCAAATCAAATGGTCGTGCTGCTTGTACTCGTATGCTTTTTCAAACAGCGAAATATTTTTTCCGAAGTGATGCTTCACCACTAAATCGCAATCGAGCAGAAGTTCAATCGTGTTGTAAACGGTTGCGCGGCTCACGGAAATTTTTTTGCTTTTCATTTTTTCATATAGCGATTCCACATCGAAATGCCCGTTGCCGGAATAAATTTCTTCAAGAACGGCATAACGCTCGCCTGTCTTGCGGTGACCGTGCTCCTCTAAATAATTGGTGAAAATATTTTTGACAGTTGCTTTCGTTTCTGACATTGAGCGAAGATAATTAATTTGTATCGAAACGGGAAACTCCCTGCACGCCAGGAACTTTTTTCAGTTTACTCATGAGTTCCAGCAGGTGTTTAGTATCGTGTACGAACAACATAATTTTTCCTTCGAACACGCCATCGTTGCTGTCGAAACTGATTGAGCGCATGTTGATGTTATGTTCATTGGAAATAACTTTTGTAATGTTGTTCACCACGCCAAGCCGGTCAGTTCCTGTTACACGAATTCCCGCAAGGAAAGAAATTAATTCACGGTTCATCCATTTTGCTTTTACAACTCTGTAAGCATAGTTCGCGAGCATTTTAGTTGCGTTCGGACAATTCACGCGGTGAATTTTTATTCCTTCATTGATTGTGATGAAACCAAACACATCATCTCCGGGAATGGGATGGCAGCAAGGCGCGAGTTTATAATCAATCTTGTCCATATTATCGCCAAGCACAAGCAAATCAGATTTTCCGCGCACGTTGCTTACTAATTGTTCAAGGGAAATATTTTCTTTTTTTGTTTCGTGCGTTGGCTTCGTTTTGTCTTTGCGGAAATCTTTTATCTCGGTTGGTTTAATATTTCCTATGGCAAGACGATAATATAATTCCTGCGCATTTGGAAGTTTGAAAAGAGAAACTACTTTATTAATATTCTCTGGCGTTAGTTGAAGTTTAAGATTTCTGAAACGTTTCTGCAAAAGTTCGCTTCCTTTCTCCGAAATTTTTCTTTTCTCTTCCTTCAGCGCTGCTTTTATTTTTGATTTCGCTTTTGCTGTTACTACATAACTCAGCCATTCCTGCTTGGGATTTTGCTTTGCCGATGTAAGAATTTCTACCTGGTCACCGCTTTTGAGTTCGTGGCTGAGCGGAACCAATTTATGATTCACTTTTGCGCCAATGCATTGCTCGCCCACTTTTGAATGAATGTCGAATGCAAAATCAAGCGCGGTGGAATGATTAGGAATTGTTTTCATTTCTCCTTTCGGAGTGAAGACAAAAATTTCTTCCGCAAAAAGATTTAGTTTGAAATCATCGAGGAAGTCCAGCGCATTTTCATCTGCGCTATCGAGCATCTGACGGATTCGCTTCAACCATTCATCGAGTTGAGATTCTTTGTCAACGGCATCTTCTGTTCCGGTTTTGTAACGCCAGTGTGCGGCAAAACCGCGCTCGGCAATTTCATCCATTCGCTCCGTGCGAATCTGAACTTCCACCCATTTTCCTTCAGGACCCATCACTGTGGTGTGAAGCGCTTCGTAGCCGTTCGCTTTCGGAGTGGAAATCCAGTCGCGCAAACGTTCGGGACTTGGATAATAAAAATCAGTAACTACGGAATAAACTCTCCAGCAATCTGCTTTTTCCGATTCATCTTTTGCATCAATAATAATTCGGATTGCAAAAATATCATACACTTCTTCATAGGGAAGATTCTTCGTGCGCATTTTATTGTAGATGGAAAAAATACTTTTCGGTCTTCCGAAAATCCGGAATTTAAATCCGTTTTCAATCAACGCTTCGAGAACGGGTTCAATAAATTTTGTTATATATTTTTTTCGCTCGGGCTCGGTCTCTCTTAATTTTGTTTCAATATCGTGATAAACTTCCGGCTCGGTGTATTTCAAACCTAAATCTTCGAGTTCAGTTTTAATTGCGTTCAATCCTAAACGATGTGCGAGCGGTGCATACAGATATAAAGTTTCCGAAGCAATTTTCCGCTGCTGATGTTCGCTCATTGAACCGAGCGTGCGCATGTTGTGTAATCTATCCGCAAGTTTTATTAGTATAACGCGAACATCATCTGAAAGAGTCAAAAGCATCTTGCGGAAATTTTCCGCCTGGATGGAAAAGTTTGTGGGGTCAATTACTTCTACGCCTTTTATTTTTGTGAGCCCGTCAATGATGGCGGCAACTTTATCTCCGAACATTCCGCGCATGTCTTCGAGCGTCATGTCTGTGTCTTCCACCACATCGTGTAGCAGTGCGCAGATAACCGATGTAGGACCAAGCCCGATTTCTTCTGCGCAGATTTGCGCTACGGCAATGGGATGATAAATGTAGGGTTCGCCAGATTTGCGCCTCGCATTCTGATGGGCTTCCATTGCCACATTAAACGCCTTGCGGATTTGTTCTTTATCGTTCTTCTCTAATTTTCTGCGGCACGATTTAAGCAAGCCGCGGTAACGCCTGAGAAGTTCTTTTTTTTCTTCTTCCTTATCTATAGTGAGGGTTTGGATTTCTTTCGCCATAATCTACTAAATTACTAATCGGCACTAATGCACGAATAGTAATTTGCTTTACAAAGTTAGGAATTTATTAAGCGTATTTACAATTGGAATTGCAAATAAGTTATTTTCTTTCCCTGCGCAGTGAATAATTTTTCATAGTGTGTTTTTATCATTTTAACTTCATCTCTTTCAGAATTTGAATTCCCATATAAATCGATTGTTGAATCCAGAAGTTTTAATTTATTTTCTGCTATTACTTCTAAAGTAAACTCATAAAGCTCTGTGCTGTCTGTCTTTAAATGAATAATTCCATTAGGTTTCAAAATATTTTTGTAGCGGTTTAAAAAGATAGGATGTGTGAGCCGTTTCTTTTCTTTGTTTGGCTGAGGATCAGGAAATGTAATCCAGATTTCGTTTACTTCATCTTTTGAAAAACAACTTTCAATAAATTCAATTTGTGTTCTGAGAAAACAAACATTGGAAAGTTTTTTCTCCTGTGCGTTTTTCGAACCTCTCCATATCCGCGCTCCTTTTATATCAATCCCAATAAAGTTTTTTTTGGGATATTTTTCCGCCAAGCCAATAGAGTATTCTCCTTTCCCGCAGCCAAGTTCCAGCACAATCGGATTTTCATTTTTGAAATATTCCGAATTCCATTTTCCTTTCAACTTAAAATCAGTAAGACGTTCCGTAAATAAAAATTCAAACACATTCTCAAATGTTTTCAGTTCAGCAAACCGTTGGAGTTTATTTTTTGGCATAAGCGCGAATCTACGAATCAAAGACATTCCTAATTCGTAGATTCGCAGAGATTAGTTATCCGCACCATGAGAATTTTAGTCGCACCGCTTGATTGGGGACTCGGACATGCCACACGCTGCATTCCGATTATAAAATATTTATTGGGAAAAAAATGTGAAGTGATTATCAGTGCAGACGGAAGGATGCTTCAACTTTTGCAAAAAGAATTCCCTTCGTGCCAATTCGTGATAATTAGCGGCTATAATATTTCTTATCCGAAGAATGGCTCCATGGTTTTGAAAATGGCTGCGCAGATTCCAAAAATACTTTCAGGAATAAAACGCGAGCATGAACAACTGAAAAAAATAATCAAAGAAAAAAAAATAGATGCAGTGATTTCGGATAACCGGTTTGGATTGTGGAGCAGGGAAGTGCCATGTGTTTTTATTACACATCAACTCATGGTTAAATCTCCTTTTGGAGAAAAATTAATTTATAGGTTGAATAAAAAATATATTTCAAAATATTCTGATTGTTGGATTCCGGATGTGCCAGAAAAAAATAATCTATCAGGAGATTTATCTCATAAATTTTCTTTGCCGAAGAATGCAAAATACATTGGAATACTTTCCAGATTTGCCTCATCAAAAAAAAGATTTCTTGACTCCTCTCGAAATGACATTCTTATAATATTAACCGGTCCTGAGCCACAGCGAACTTTATTTGAGAAAAAAATAATCGAACAAGTTTCGTCTATGAAAAAAAGTGTTCTGATTGTTCAGGGGATTACTGAGAAGAATGAACGAAAGAAAATATCTGAAAATGTTTCAATAGTTTCTTATTTCGCAACTGAAGAATTACAAAAAGAAATTTTTTCATCTGAAATTATTTTATCGCGCCCGGGATATTCTACTATTATGGATTTAGCAGTGCTCGGCAAGAAAGCAATCTTTGTTCCCACTCCCGGACAAACCGAACAGGAATATCTTGCCAAGTATTTTTCAGAAACGAAAATTGCGTATTCGGTTTCGCAGAAGAAGTTTGATTTGGAAGTTGCATTGAAAGAATCTGAAAAGTATTCCGGCTTTATAGAAAATTACTTGGGCGAAGAATTTAAAAATGCAGTGGATGAATTCATCCTTTCTTTAAAGTGAAAGAAAAAACCGAGCCCGCGCCTTCCGTGCTCATTACATCAATAGTTTGCCCGTGCGCTTCGAGAATGTGTTTTACGATTGATAGTCCAAGTCCTGTCCCGCCTTGTTCGCGCGAGCGGGATTTATCCACTCTGTAAAATCGTTCAAACACTCTTGGTAAATGTTCTTTCGGAATTCCAATCCCTGAATCGGCAATCTCTACAATTATTTTTTCTCCGGCATCAGAAATTTTTATTGTGGTCTTTCCGTTTTCTTTTCCGTAGCGGATGGAATTCACTATGAGATTAGCAATCACCTGCCGTATTCTGAATTTATCTGCAAGAACAAAAATCTGCTGAGTGGAATCATTTGCCAGTTCAATGGAAATTTTTTTCTCTTTTGCTTTCATTTCTTCAGAATCAATTGCGTCTTTTGTCAATGCTATTATATCAAATCTTTCTTCTTCAATTTCTAATTCTCCTTTTTCTAATTGAGTAATGGTTTGCAAATCTTCCACAATGGCAATCATTCGGTCCACACTCTTCATAGAGCGCACAAGATAATCAAGGTTGATGGTTTTGTCTTCAAGACCTCCATCTAATAAAGTAGAAATATATCCTTGAATATTGAAGATGGGAGTTTTTAATTCGTGCGAAACATTTCCTAAAAATTCCTTGCGATAATTTTCCAACTCATTGAGCCGTTCAATTTCTTCTTTTCGCTGAGATTTGATTTGTTCGGATTCCTTTTTTATTTTTTCGATTACAAATATTTTTATAATAAACCATACAATCACTATGGAACTAATTGCAGTTAATAAAATGACGATAATCGTATACATAGCAGAAATTAAAACTCAAATTTATATCCAACTCCTTTCACCGTTTGAAAATATTCTTCACCCAATTTTTCTCTTAGCTTGCGGATGTGAACATCAATGGTGCGGTCACCCACAACAACTTCATTTCCCCAAACCCTTTCTAAAATTTCTTCTCTTCGAAAAACTCTTCCGGGTTTTGAAGTGAGCAATGCGAGCAATTCAAATTCTTTTTTCGGAAGAGAAAATTCTTTTCCATTCTTGCCGACTAAATATTTTTCCCGGTCAATTTTTATTCCTCCGATCTCATCAACAGAGGAAGAAGCAGCCCTTCTCAACAATGCTTTCACACGGCTGATGAAAACGCTTGGCTTGATTGGCTTCGTAATATAATCATCCGCTCCCGAATCAAATCCTGAAATCTGCGAGTAATCTTCATTGCGCGCGGTGAGAAAAGCAATCAGAGTGTCTTTTAGCTTTTGATTCTTGCGGAGTTCGCGGCAAACTTCCATACCATTCATTTCAGGCATCATTACATCCAGCACGATGAGTTGTGGAATTTCTTTTCCCGCTATGGATATTGCTTCTTTTCCGTTAGAAGAGGTAAGTACAAAATAATTTTCTTTTCTCAGGTTGTAGGAAAGAAATTCTAAAATGTCGGGCTCATCGTCCACCAGCAATATTTTATACTCAGAATTCACGCAACAAAAATAAACTCATTCCTGAATACAAGAGGAAATAATAAATTCTTAACAATAATTTAATTTATCTCGCAGCTATCATATTTTTTTGTGAAGAAGCGGTAGAGAATATAAATGAATATGATTCCGGCAGCGCTTGAAATTATTTTCAAGTCAATGGTGCTGTTATAAAACATGGCAAGGCCTATTTGCGCGAGGAATAAAATTATTCCTGAAATCGTTTTTATCATAGTTAGAAAAATTTAGTTAATGTTTCCGTTAATAATCCCGCACCGATTCCAAAAATAAAAGTGACTGCGATTAAAATCAACGGCACTTTCAATCCTCCTAACTTTTCTTTTGTGAGAACGAGCGTGAATAATCCAAACGATGGCGCAGTGAAAACCATAGCTGCAATGGCTCCGTTTGAAAACCCAAGATGAAGTAAAATAGTTCCGAGAAGAATTTCAAACATCACGGGAATGGAAAGCAATGTTCCGATGAAGGAAATAATTCCGATGACAATAATTGAATTGTAAGATGTGATGTGCTGAAGAAATTCATTCGGAAAAATTACGCGGAAGATGGCGGTGAGCAGCGTGCCGAGCAACATCAGTGGAATTAATTTCCAGGCGATACTTCCGACAGCAATCAGCCAGTCCTCCGTTGATTTAATTATTGTTTGCGCGAAAGATTTTTCCGGAAAGTAGCAGGAGATTTGATTAAAGAGCGGGCTTTGCACTACTTTTTCTTCCGAAGGTTTTTTTACCCAGCGTGCAATAAACGGCACAACAATTAAAATCATTATCGCGCTGAAAACAATTCTTGAAATCACAACAGCGGGATGAAACAATCCGAACATAGTTACAATGCCGATGAAGTTGAGCAATGCTCCGCCTAAAATTATTCCGAGCGTTGCTTCCGCGCTTCCGTTTTGCGAAGTCATACTCACGCTTGTAACCGCAGAACAATTCGCGCACATATTCAGCGGCATTCCGAAAATGCTTCCAAGTGCTGCGCCTTTAATTCCTTTCAGCGATAAAATTTTCTCGAACTTTTTCCATGAAAGCAAAAGCGAAAGCGCTGCTCCTCCGATTATAATTGCGAAAGTCATTCCGGTTGCGTTTGCTTCCCAGAAGTTCGCGCAGCTTTTCACTGTGCAAATTGCAAAATTGTCGTCAGATAAAATATGAAACCGTTCGTGATAATTTAATTCCCCGTGCTCATCGGGTTTAGAGCATTTCCCTTCGCTGCATTCTGCTTTCAAACCTTCCGCGTGAAAACGGCTTCCGGTGAGAAATAAAACCAGGAAACCAAGCAGTATAAATAGTTTGATGCTATTTTCTTTATTCATAATAAATAATTTAAAAGTTAAAAATGAAAAATACAATTCGTGCCGGTAAAAAATTCCGGTTAACTAACAGAATGGAGGAGCGCGAAGAGAAATGAAAGTCAGCGGTGGTCCGCCACGGCAATTAAATTCAGGAAGGACAAAAAAATCAGAAATATAAATAGGTTTTACATTTTGAAAATTATTTTCTGCTATGAAAACTTTCTGTGATGAAATTTTAATAAATGAATTATCCGACTTGGTCGTTTGCGCGTTTTTCAGGAAATCATAGCAGATATAATGATTGGGATATAAATTTCTCCCTGAAGATTTTTTAATGTGCGCCTGACAATCACCGTGAAATCTTTCCCCGCTGGGATAAAAGCAGTAATGAGTTTTGAAGGTGAAAGAATAAACTCCGAAAACAAAAATCAGCAATATGGATTTGAATGCTCTCATCATTACGTATATAAAGGTACAATTTTTTTATAAAAGAAATCTTAACATTTCCTTAACACAAGAATTCAGTTATTAATCCACCTTTACAAAAAATAAATCAAATGAAAAAGAAAATTTACTCCTCTCTTATTTTACTTTCAGCATTATTGCAACTTAAAGCGCAAGACACGACAAAGGCAAAAGAAGAATTTAAACCATCGGGAAAATTTTCCGGGCAGGTGTTCGGTGATTTCCAATACAAAGCATCGAGCCCTGATTCAACCAACCTGCGCACCTATCCCAGCAAAGCGCAATATGCGTTCGCGAATGGCTATGACAATAAATATTCTTCCTTTGAGTTCCGCAGAATTTATTTAGGATACGATTATAACTTCACGGAAAAATTCAGCGCGCAGTTTTTGTTATCACACGAAAGCAACACAGGACTTGATGCGGCAGGGCAGCGCACTGTTTATATTAAGGCAGCAAACATCCGCTGGAAAAATATTTTCAAAGGAACGGATGCAGTGTTCGGACAGCAGGCAACTCCAACCTGGGGAACTTTCACCGAAGCAATTTACGGGCATCGCTGGGTGGAGAAAACAATTTCCGATATGAGAGGATTGGCTTCTTCAAATGATTTCGGACTTTCTCTGCAGGGAAAATATAAGGATGGAAAAGTTGGTTATGAAGCAATGATGGGAAATGATAACGGTGGAAAGCCCGAGAACGACAACTTCAAACGCTTTTACGGAAATCTGTGGGCGAAATTTTTAAACAAGCGTTTGATTTTAGATTTGTACAGTGATTATGAGCTGACGCAATTATCTCCGAATGGCCCGGGATTAGAGCACAGCACAAAAAGTAAAATGCTCACGAAAGCATTTATTGCGTGGCAGCAGGAAAAATTTTTGATTGGCGCTGAAGTGATTGCAGGCGAATGGAAAAATTATTCTTTTCACCAGGATACTGCAAAAGTTCCCGACCCAAGCAAAAAAGATACGGTTAGCGTGAAGCCGTTTGGAATTTCTTTTTTCGCAAAAGCAAATCTTCTTTCGAAAAAAGTGAATGATAAAAATGTTCCGCTGCTTGGCGTATTTGTGCGATACGATTCATATAATCCTGATAAAAATTTTAATTCCGCTCTGAAATATACCAGCACTTCCTATCACGTTTCAGAAACCTTTTTCATAGTTGGAATAGATTATTCTCCCATTCCGCAGTTTCATATTATGCCGAACATTTGGATAAACAGCTATAAAGAAAATGCTCCGCTGACAACAAGCGCGAATCCGGCAGGCAAAGGAGTGCAGGCGAGCGGAAGCGATATGGATTACCGCGTAACAATGTTCTGGAAGTTTTAATATTTAACATTCGCTTAACACGGAGAACAAAATAAATCAATTCATTTGTAACAGAAAATAAAAATTAAATAATTATGGCAAACTTCCTTCAATTTCTTATCCCTCAGGAAAAAAGATTTTTCACGTTGTTTGAAAAATCATCAGAGAATCTTGTACACATTGCCAAAGCGCTGAACAGCGCGCTCACGCAAACCAATCATGAAAAAAGAAAAGAGCATTTCAAAGAAGTGGAGCGCTTCGAGCATGTTGGAGATAATCTCACGCACGATATTTTCAACGACCTGAACTCTACCTTCATTACTCCCTTTGACAGGGAGGATATTCACTCGCTTGCTTCCGCGCTCGATGACATTGCGGATTTTATTCACGGAGCTTCCAAGCGGATTGATTTATACAATGTGGAGGAAATCACAACACCAATGATAAAATTATCCGAACTTATTATGCAGGGAGTTCAGGAACTGCACGCAGCTATTATTGTTTTAAGAAACATGAAAGGAGTAAGCAAAATAAAGGAAGCATGTGTGAAAATAAACAGCATTGAAAATCACGCGGACGATATTTTTGACATGACCATTGCGCGTTTGTTCGAAGAAGAAAAAGATGCAGTTAAACTTATCAAACTGAAAGAAGTTCTTCACGCACTGGAAGCCGCCACTGATAAATGCGAAGATGCGGCAAATGTGCTCGAACAAATTGTGGTAAAAAATAATTAATCGTTCAGCAGCCAAGATAAACTAATGCAAACAATGCGAACAGATGCGAATACCGCGAATAAAAATATTAGCATCATTCGCATACATTTGTGTTTTGGCATTATTTTATCTGTGCAAAAAAAATTTATCTGACTGTAATTTATATTAACTAATAATTTATGCACATTGAATTTCTATACATAGTCATCGCAATTGCCTTCATATTTGATTTCATTAACGGATTTCACGATGCTGCAAATTCCATTGCAACAGTTGTATCTACAAAAGTTCTTTCGCCATTGCAGGCGGTAATTTGGGCAGCGGTTTTTAATTTTGCTGCGTTCTGGTTATTCAAATTACATGTTGCCGATTCTGTTTCTAAAATTGTAAAATCTGATTCTGTAAATTTAACCGTCATCGCTTCCGGTTTATCTGCTGCCATCATCTGGAATTTATTTACCTGGTGGAAAGGAATTCCTTCTTCTTCATCGCACACGCTCATAGGAGGATTTGCAGGAGCAGGAATTGCGCTTGGAGGATTTAATGCCATCAACCTTGATAAAGTTCTTCCACCGATAGCGTTTATCGTTCTTGCTCCGGTCATCGGGATGATAATTTCCGCTCTCATCTCAGTAATTACAATGCACATTTGTAAAAGATTCAGTCCATCGAAAGTGGATAAAGTTTTTAAACGTTTTCAACTTTTATCTGCCGCTGCATATAGTTTGGGACATGGAGGAAACGATGCGCAGAAAGTTATGGGTGTTATTGCTGCAGCGCTCATCTCGCAAAAATTAATTCCGGATATAGCGCATCTTCCCGATTGGGTGCCGCTTGGATGTTACACTGCAATTTCTTTTGGAACACTTTTCGGTGGATGGCGAATTATAAAAACGATGGGACAAAAAATTACCAAGATGCGGCAGTTCGAAGGATTTTCTGCTAACACTGCAGGCGCCATTACTCTTTTCGGAACAGGCGCGCTGGGAATTCCTGTCAGCACCACGCACGTTATCACCGGTTCGATTATCGGAGTGGGCGCAATCAAAAGATTATCCGCAGTGAAATGGGGAGTGACGCGTGAACTTCTTTGGGCATGGATACTCACGATTCCTGTTACCGGAATTTTAGCCGCTGGAATATTTTATATCATGAACTCTGTCCTCTGAGTTTTCTAAATTATTTTTGCATTCGTTGATTATGAAAAAGATTCTTTTCGTCTGCGTAGAAAATTCCAACCGAAGCCAGATGGCTGAAGCGTTTGCACGCCTCTCCCTAACCCTCTCCGAAGGAGAGGGGACAATACAAGTCTTTAGTGCGGGATCAAAACCTTCTGGTAAAATAAACCCTAAAGCGATTGAGGCAATGAAAGAAATCGGATACGACCTCACTACTCACAAATCAAAATCTTTAGAAGAGGTTATGAACTCCCTCTCCTTCGGAGAGGGTCAGGGTGAGGCCTTTGAATATGTAATCACCATGGGCTGCGGAGATGATTGTCCTTTTATTCCTGCAAAGCACCGCCTTGACTGGCAAATTCCTCAGCCGAAGGATATGGATAAGGATGAGTTCAGGAAGGTGAGGGATATGATTGAGGAGAAGGTGAAGCGCTTAATGGAAAATGTATAAGGTCAGATTGTACTTCGCTTTAGAGGGAAATACATCTGCCATTGTCCATCTTACATCTTCCATAGTCATTGTGTCATACCTTATTAATATCACCTCCCGCCTGTCATATTTCTGACCATTATCATGTCATAATATCCTGAAAAGTTTCTCCTTTGAGCGGTGGCAAAGTAGTTGACTTGCCATCTACCAAATACGAATCATTACTAATGTACCAATGAAAACAAAAACTCTAAATACAAAAACCAAAATGGCTGTTATTAGTAAATTAGTACTGATTGGTAATTTAGTAGGGAAAATAGAAACACAAAACAATTAAAAATTATAATTATGGGAAAGATTATCGGAATTGACCTTGGAACAACCAACTCGTGCGTAGCCGTTATGGAAGGCAGCGACCCTGTTGTGATTCCTAACAGCGAAGGGAAACGAACAACTCCTTCGATTGTGGCGTTCATGAAAGACGGGGAGCGCAAAGTGGGCGACCCTGCAAAACGCCAGGCAGTAACAAATCCAAAACATACCGTGTATTCCATCAAGCGTTTCATTGGCCACAACATGGCAGAAATTAATGAAGCGATGAAACATATTCCTTATAAAGTTGTGGCGGGAGATAACGGAGTTCCGCGCGTGGTGATTGACGACCGCAAATTTTCTCCGCAGGAAGTTTCTGCGCTCATTCTTCAGAAGATGAAGAAGACCGCTGAAGATTATCTGGGGCAGACAGTCACCGAAGCGGTGATCACCGTTCCCGCGTACTTCAACGATTCGCAACGGCAGGCAACGAAAGAAGCCGGAGAAATTGCAGGACTGAAAGTAATGCGCATCATCAACGAGCCCACAGCCGCAGCGCTTGCATACGGACTCGACAAGAAAAATAAAGACAGCAAGATTGCCGTGTTCGATTTGGGAGGAGGAACTTTTGATATTTCCATTCTCGAATTAGGAGACGGAGTGTTTGAAGTGAAATCCACCAACGGAGATACTTTTTTGGGCGGAGATGACTTCGACCAGAAAATAGTGGAATGGCTTGCCGATGAATTCAAAAAAGACGAAGGACTGGACCTGCGCAAAGACCCGATGGCGCTTCAGCGTTTGAAAGAAGCGGCAGAGCGCGCGAAGATCGAACTGTCCTCTTCAACGCAGGCAGAAATAAATTTACCGTACATCATGCCCGTGGATGGTGTGCCGAAGCACTTAGTAAAAACTCTTACCCGCGCAAAGTTCGAGCAGATGTGCGATGACCTTTTGAAGCGCGCACTCGAGCCCTGCAAAAAAGCCATGGCGGATGCAGGAGTAAAAAATACCGACATCAACGAAGTGATTCTTGTTGGCGGAATGACCCGCATGCCCAAGGTGCAGGAGATGGTTAAGAATTTCTTCGGAAGGGAACCGCACAAAGGCGTGAACCCTGACGAGGTGGTAGCGGTGGGCGCAGCGATTCAAGGCGGAGTATTAACAGGAGATGTAAAGGATGTTCTCCTGCTCGATGTTACTCCATTAACTCTCGGAATTGAGACCATGGGAAGTGTGATGACAAAACTGATAGAAGCAAACACAACCATACCCAGCAAAAAGTCAGAAACATTTTCTACAGCGGCAGATAGTCAGCCATCTGTTGAGATACATATTCTGCAAGGCGAGCGCCCGATGGCGAAAGACAACCGCACACTCGGAAGATTTATTCTGGACGGAATTCCGCCCGCACCCCGCGGAGTGCCGCAGATAGAAGTAACGTTTGATATTGACGCGAACGGAATTTTGGCGGTAACTGCAAAAGACAAAGCCACCGGAAAATCTCAGAACATACGCATTGAAGCAAAGAGCGGACTGAGCGATGCCGAAATTAAAAAGATGAAGCAGGAAGCAGAAGCCAACGCGGAGAGCGACAAGAAAGCAAAAGAAGAAGTGGAAAAAGTGAACGCTGCCGATGCAATGATTTTCCAGACAGAAAAACAAATGAAAGAGTTTGGAGAAAAGATACCTGCCGATAAAAAAGAAGCCATACAAAAAGCCCTGAGCGATTTGAAAGACGCGCACAAGGAAAAAGATTTGGCTAAGATTGAAACCACTCTTGCCGCGCTCAACACCGCCTGGCATGCCGCAAGTGAAGACATATATAAGGCACAACAACAGGGACAAGGGACAGGGGACAAGGGAACAAGTGAACAGTCGCATACGAACGGACAAACCAACGGTGAAACAAAAAAAGATGAGGCGGTAACCGATGTAGATTTCGAAGAAGTGAAGGATGATAAGAAGAAATAAATTCTAACAACAGAAACCCCTCTAGTGATAGTGGGGTTTTTAATTTTTTGTGTTCAAAATGGATAAAGAAAAAGCTATTCAAGATTTTTCACAAGGAGATGCTCGGACATATTCTCTTGAGGAGCAGATTCACATTATAAAGAAAATTCCAGATGTAAAACTCTTGGAAAGTAAAGACCAAAAATTAACTTTTACTGGACTAACTAGCTATTTACGAACCGTAAAAGAAATACTTGACGGGATTGATGAGGAAAATATAAAAAATATACCTAAAGAAATCTTGAATGAATTTACTGGAATTTTTTCTGGTTTATTTAATCTATTGTTACGCATTAAACAAACTACTTTAAATGTTAATGAAACGCCACAAAGACAAATGCAGAACATTGTTAATGATTTTGCAGCACATATAAACTCTGGCAGAAAAATTCTTATAGATGCAATACCATTAATAAAAGCTTACGCTCCACAAAATATAGATACAGATTCAAAAAAAGAAGCTGACAAAAAAATAGAAGCACTTCTTCAAGAGCTTGAAAAGCATAAAAAGAATGCAGAGATACGCGCAGCTCAAGTAGAAAAAAGCGCAAAGAGTATTGAGCAATTGGAAAGTAATTTAAGTGACGCTGATAAAAAGTTAAAAGATTTGCTTTCGAGAACAGATATTAGGCAGAAGCAATTTGAATTTTCTGATGAAGCGCTAAATAATAAGAGAAGAGCGAACTATTGGTTGTATTGCGGTATTGTCCCATTAAGTATTATTCTTTTAGGAATTATTGGTCATATATTTTATTGCTTCAAAGGGGAATTTATTGATGTTACATATAATGCTTTTGCTGATAAAAAATTAATTGTAACTGATAGTTTTTCACATACTGTATTGTTGTTTGAGTTTATTAAATCTATATCCATTCGTGTGCTTTTTATTTCATTACTAATTTACTTTTTAGTTCTTGCTGTAAAAAATTATAATGCTCAAATGCATAATTATATTGTAAATACTCATAAGACAAATTCTTTATCGTCTATTGTTGGATTAATTGGAAAAATAACTAGTCCAGCAAATCAGGAGAAGTTTATCGTTCAAGCATCACAAATAATTTATTCTCATCAAAAGAGTGGTTATTCAGGAAAAGAAGTTGGTCCAGGAATATTCAATAAAATAGTAGAGAAGGTTTCTAATTAACCCAGTCCACGCTAATCCCGCTATGGCAGGCAAGAGTGCGGGAGAAGCGCTTTTTTTCACTAAAAACAAGGTTTCTGTGATTTCTCAGCACTGAGAAATAATTTCTCAGCATCGCGGAATGCTTTCTCAGCACTGGGGAACCATTTCTCAGCATCGCGGAATGCTTCCCCAGCATCGCGGAATGCTTTCTCAGCATCGCGGAATGCTTCCCCAGCATCGCGGAATGCTTTCTCAGCATCGCGGAACGATTTCTCAGCATCGCGGAATGCTTCCCCAGCATCGCGGAACGATTTCTCAGCATCGCGGAATGATTCCCCATTATCGCGGAATTCTTCCCCGGCATCGCGGAACGATTCCCCAGCATCGCGGAATGCTTCCCCGGCATCGCGGAACGATTTCTCAGCATCGCGGAATGATTCCCCATTATCGCGGAATTCTTCCCCGGCATCGCGGAACGATTCCCCAGCATCGCGGAACGATTCCCCAGCATCGCGGAATGCTGGGGAAGTGCTTTTTTTCACTAAAAACAAGGTTTCTGTGATTTAGTGACGGGACTAAATGATTTAGTCCTTGGACTGAATGGCTTAGTCCATGGATTAAATGACTCAATCTCTGGACTGAATTGCTGAGTCCTTTGATTAAATGATTCAGTCCATGCAATGAATCCTTTATTCGGTGGACTGAACGGTTTAATCCATTAAATCAATGACTCAGTCCGGATACTGAATGATTTAGTCCCAGTCCGCGCTAAGCTCCTGCTTAGTGCGGGAGAGAAATAATTTTAAGTTTTATTTTGTATCTTTGTTTTAAATTCTTTTACAATGACAACCACAGCCATCCGCAAAAAAGTGCATCAATATGTTGATGAAGCGGAAGAAAATGTTTTGGAAGTAATTTATAAAATGCTCAAACTTTATTCTGGCGATGAGAGTGAAAGCTTAATGTCGGATGAGCAAAAAAAAGAAATGGACAGGCGCAGCAAACTTTTCCGCCAGGGAAAGTTAAAAACATCTTCGTGGGAAGAAGTGAAACAGAGAACCCGCGCAGGAAGGTAAGATGTATCATCTTTTTATTACTGAAAAAGCAGAAGACGAATACTCCAATGCATATTGGTATTACGAAGAAAAACAAATTGGGCTTGGTGTATCATTTGAGAATGAGGCAGACCAATTGCTCAAGACAATAAAAAAGAATCCATTTCTTTTCCAGCGCAAGTATAAAAAGTTCAGGGAAGTATTGCTTAACAGGTTTCCGTTTCTTATCGTATATGAAATTGTAAAAGACAAAATAGTTATTCATTCTTTCTTTCACACAAGCAGAAATCCTAAGAAGAAATATAAACAAACTCCAATCGTATCAACGCTCAACGAGCCCATGGAGCCATACGGCAAGAAAAAATAAGATGGCAAAAGTGAAAGTAAATAGTAAAGGAAAAATTCTTGAGATTGAAAAGGACGGCAAGAAACATGATTTTGAAATCAAAAAAGTTTCTGAGCGTTTATCTATAAAAATTAACACTTATGAAAAAGAAAACTTCCGGCAAAGAAAAAAATCTCACTCAGATGGAAATGGCAGAAATACTTGTGAGCGTATTAGGAATTGAAAAAACAGAAAAGCTCCTTGCGTTTATGAAAAAGCGCAACTTAAAATCAATAAACTTTGGCGAACTACATGAGCATATCCTCAAGAGGAGGAAAAACTCTGCCTCCTCACAAACTTGATTCCTTTTACCGCACTTCTAATTCCCAGTACGCGCTAAGTTCTGCTTAGTGCGGTAGTAAATTGCTCCAAGACCTAAAGCAAGTTTCTTTTTCCATTTACTCTCTTCCCTCGTTTATTATACTTACATTACCAAAAATCAAATAAATCTTTTAATCAAAAAATCAATGAACAATTTATTTTCAGTCGTTTCAATTCTATCGGCATTCGCATGGGGGCTTGGATATTTCCATTATCACGAAGGGCGCTTCATCCATATTTTTCTTGTAATGGCAATTCTTACTGCATCTGTAAGAATTATTCAGGAAATATATTATATGAAAAGACGGTTTGCAAAACGCGCTTTGGTGAAAGCAGCCAGGTAATTTTTAAAAGCAATGAGATTAGAGTTTATAAAAAATATAAACGGCTATGATGAGCATGCTATCCGGCTTTCGGATTTTAACTCTTCGCAGGCAGTAATGTTTTTTGGAATCATCAACCGCATGGTAAGGCATTCCGATTCTCCCATTGACTTAAGTTCCCTTGGTTTTATTCACCCGGTAAATTGTAATCTCATCTTGCGCTCTTCTGCAGATGACGCAGGAATATCCACGGCAGATAATGTAAATTTTTTTTGCGACCTCACCGCAAAAACATACAAGACGATCGAAGGATTAGTGGAACCGTTTTGCAGGAAAGAATCAAAAGGATACCAATGGCTGTATGATATTGATACGCCAATTGGTTTTTTATTCTCTTCCGGAAAAGATATGCCAGCAGAAAAATGAAACATAATTAAAATATAAAAAATGAAAAAAGGAAAACTGAAATTCTATAACCGCTTTAAAGGGTTCGGGCTGATTACCGATTTTGAAACAGGCGCTGAGTATAATGTGAGCCCTTCCGGAATAGGAGATAGTAGTATAAAAGATGGCGACAATGTTATTTTTGAAGTTACCGAAGGAAGGAACGGGCAGAACGCAGTAGAAATACGGCCCGATGTTTTCACGCTGAATACATAGTTGCCTATTGGGCATCTTAAAATACCTGTTCACAATTTATGTTGTATATTTGCCCATTAATTATTAATCGCTAAAATTTATTTTTATGGAAAAAGGAACAGTAAAGTTTTACAATGAAGCAAAAGGTTTTGGCTTCATTAAAAGAGAAAATGGACAAGATATATTTGTTCACTCTTCAGGCATCATAGATAAAATCCACGAGAACGACAATGTAACGTTTGAAGTTGCCGAAGGCAAGAAAGGACCCAACGCAGTGAATGTAAAACTGGCGTAGGTCAATACTGCCGTTATGCAAAATGAAAATAGAGACCAGTACCGCAGAGGTTTTCTTAAAGGAAGAAAACCTGATTGTGGTAAAGTACAAGCCCGATGCTAAAGTTGAGATGAAAGATATGCTTGCCATTCACACGGCTGAAAAAAAACTTTCCGGCAAAAAACACCTGGCGCTTTTAGACGCGCGCGGTTTCATCAGCGTATCGGAGGAGGCGAGAAAATTCGGAGCATCCGAAACGCCCAAACAGTACAGGGCAGCAGCGGCACTTCTGGTTGATTCTCTTGGCGTGAAGATGCTTGGAAATTTCTATCTCAGGTTCAACAAGCCGAAAGTTCCCACCAAAATGTTTTCAAACGAGAAGAAAGCAATTGCCTGGCTCAAGAGCAAGTAAGATTTCTTTTTCAGAAATTAATTTTTGTTTCTCTCTGCCGTTGCCTGAAAACTATTTTCCTCTTGCATTGTTATTAAGTTACCTTTACGAAATTAACCACATATACTATGGCTCTGAATAATATTAAACGAAATCACACGCGCGGAGGAAACAGGGGAAGACCGCCCACAAAACCCGCAGTATTAAAAGACGGATTTTACTTTGAAGTTCGCAACCGCGCCACTGACCCGGGTTCGGGAATAAAAATATGGAAAGCCACCCATGAAGAAATGCTGGAAGCAGCCGAACAATACCGTAAAACCAAACTGGTAATTATTCTTGGCGCTTACAAAAACGGTGCTCCTGTCGCAGAGAAAAGGAAAAAGGCGGCTTAGATTTATTTTTGCATTTTTATCTCTAAAGGTTCGTTTTGCTTTGTGTAAATATTTTTACAAGTATTTTTTTTCAATCATTATTTTGTTTACCTTACTGTAACTTTAAACTAAAAATAATTTTTTATGCAGACAATACAATTCGAAAGAGATAAATCGCAGTTCATGTCCACTCTCCGGAAAAATGTAAATGAATATTTTAAATCAAAAGGAATATCTACAAAAGGAAACTGGAAAACAGTTCTCAAAACAGCAGCAATGCTCGCCATTTATCTTACTCCATTTATTTTAATGTTCACAGTAAATATGTTTGGATGGATGATTTTTCCGCTCGCGGTGATTATGGGAATCGGAATGGCAGGAACCGGAATGGCAGTGATGCACGATGGGCTTCACGGCTCTTCTTCAAAAAAGAACTGGCTGAATAATTTATCCGGCAGCACCATTTATATGCTGGGCTCCACTTCCATAAATTGGAAAGTGCAGCACAACATGCTTCATCACACATTTACAAACATTCATGAAATGGATGAAGACATTGAATCAAAATCAGCCCTGCGTTTATCGGTGCATGCACCATTGAAAAAAATTCATCGTTACCAATACATCTACGCTTTTTTTCTTTACAGCTTAATGATTGTGCGAAAACTTGTAAATGATTTTGCCCAGTTTGCCCGGTACCGAAGGCAAGGATTCATACAGCAGCAAAATGCGAAACCGAAATTGGAATATGCAAAACTCATCAGCTCAAAACTTATTTTCTTTTTCACTGCAATTGGTCTGCCGCTTTTATTTTCCGGCTTCGCTTGGTGGCTGGTCATTCTCGGGTTCATCACCATGCTTTGCACAGGCGGATTTATTATGGCAATAGTTTTTCAAATGGCGCATGTGGTGGAAGCAACGGAGCAGCCGCTTCCGACTTCCGAAGGAAACATGGAAAACGAATGGGCTATTCACCAGTTGATGACTACTTCAAACTTTTCCAGAAATAGTTCCGTGCTGAATTGGTTTCTCGGAGGATTAAATTTTCAGATTGAACACCATTTGTTTCCGAACATCTGCCATATTCATTACCGGAAAATTTCTTACATCGTGGAGCGCACTGCGCTGGAATTTGGTCTTCCTTATAATATGATACCGTCTTTTGCAGGCGCCATTGCTTCCCATACGCGCATGTTGAAAATGCTCGGAAGAAAAAAATAATTTCTCCTGCGTGGATAATAAGAGTATCTTTGCTTGCTTTCTTTGAAGATTGTCCGTAGGAGTCCTACGGAGCGGATTTTTCCCAATCTCTTGTGTTCCTCCCTGACAAAGTAGTTCACATTACAATTTTCTTGAAAAGTTTGGTTCGGATAACGAATCATCTACGAATTTTCGAATAACAACTCTTTGTATTCATTCGCAGATTCGAATTCAATTCGCTATCCGTACAATAAAAAAGTTTAATATGAACAATAAACAAAAAACAAAAAATGACATTTGAAAATTTGAATCTCATCCCGCAAATCCTTCATGCGCTGAAGGCAAAGGGATACACCGTGCCCACTGCCATCCAGCACAAAGCAATTCCGCATATACTGGAAGGAAAAGATATTTTCGGCTCGGCACAAACAGGAACAGGAAAGACAGCAGCATTTGCAGTTCCCATTCTTCAGCAACTTTATTTAAGCAAAGAAAAAAATCAGCGCGGAATAAAAACTCTCATTCTCGCTCCCACGCGCGAACTTGCGCAGCAAATCAGCGATAGCTTTCGTGATTACGGAAAAGGATTGCACCTGCGCCATACTGTAATTTACGGAGGAGTGAGCCAGCGCCCGCAAACCGAAGCGCTACGCTCGGGAGTTGATATTGTGATTGCAACCCCGGGACGATTGCTCGATTTAATGAATCAGGGCTACGTGCGCCTTGACCTTGTAAAATTTTTCGTGCTCGATGAAGTGGATAGAATGCTCGATATGGGTTTCATCAACGATATCAAAAAAATAATTACAAAACTCCCGCAGAAAAAACAAACATTATTTTTCTCTGCCACGCTTCCTGCGGAAATAAAAAAACTTGCCGATGGTCTTTTGCATCAGCCGGTAACTGTGCAAACCGATCCTGTATCTTCCACCGCGGTAAATGTGAAACAGTTTGTTTATTTCGTTCCGAAAGAACAAAAGAAACCGCTGCTCACAACCATTCTCGCCAAAGAACCGCAGCATCACACGCTTATTTTCACGCGTACAAAACGCGGAGCCGACCGTTTGGTGAAAAATCTTTTGGCAGATGGAATGAGAGCCGAATCCATTCACGGAGATAAATCACAGGGCGCAAGGCAAAGAGCATTACAGCAATTCAAGACAAGAAAAATAAATCTGCTCGTTGCAACTGATGTGGCTTCGCGCGGATTGGATATTACAGACATCACGCACGTAATTAATTTTGATTTGCCCGAAGAAGCCGAAGTATATGTGCACCGCATTGGCAGAACGGGCAGGGCAGGAGCAACAGGAACAGCAATTTCTTTTTGCGCGCACGATGAACGTTATTTGATGAAAGACATCAATAAATTATCCGGAAATAAAATTGAAACGCTGCATACTCCTAAACTGGAAATATCTCACAGCCCGCAGAAGGTTTATTCTACATCCGTCCATCATACTTCTTATACTCACGAAAAGCCGGAACATTCTCATAGCAGCCATTCTCATGGTCAGAGAAGCCATCATCCGAAAGAAAAAATACATTCTCATAACGAAGATTCACAACACAGCACTCATCAGAAAGAAGGAGTGCATTCATCCGGTGAAAACAATCATGAGAAAAAGAAATTCTTCCGTCCAAGAAAAAAGAAATGGCATAACAAGTGGCAGGGAAAGCGCAGCAGCCACGCACCACGTTAGGAGGAAAACAAATTTTTATCTTTATCTTCCATGTTCAAACTTTACGAAGATAAATCGCATAACATTGTTGACATAGTTTTGTTTCTTCTCCTGATTTTTGCTAACAGTTGGGCGAGTATGAATTTTCCAAACAGGATTGGCTGGCAGCACAACAGCCATGATGTAAGCGAATTTAAAGGATGGGCACTGTTTGCAATTTTTTTTGGCGCTGTGCCGGGATTTTTATGTTTCTTTTTTCATTCAAGGGGCTCGGCTGTTACGGCAAAAACATGGCTCGGTAATTTTTCAAGAGCAGTAGAGTTGATAGGAATATTTGTAATGGCATTCACAATTTCAGTAATGTGTGTGCTGTGTTTGATGTGTGTTGTTTTCATGATAGTTCCCGCCAAAGGATTTGATACCGCTTTAATTTTTATTTTTATTGCCGGCTTTCTTTCCATATTTATTTTGCCATTCTGGCTAATCAAAATTTATTTAAGTGCTGATAAGAGCACCGTACGGGAAATTAATCCTTCGCTTCGCTATCTCATGCTTGTGCCTGCTATCTTTCTCACTTCTGCCATGTGGAACGCAAATGCCCTTGGAATCTTTCCGGACTCTTATGACGGAACTGCAAAGGGCTGGTTTATTTTTGCAGGCGGAAAAGTTGTCAACTACCTGGTTTTTTATTCTGCTCCGCGTATGTTTGCTACCGGCAAGCCCATTGAATTGAATAATTCCGCCAGTTGGGCAATCGGAAGTGTTTTATATTTTACCGGATTGAGTTATTAAAACAACGTTGCGCAATCTTTTCTTAAATTTGTGCATACATGGTTGAAACAGAAATTTACAAACCCAAAAACAAGCTTCGCATAGTTACTGCTGCTTCGCTTTTTGACGGGCACGATGCCGCTATTAATATCATGCGAAGAATTATCCAGGCGAGCGGAGCCGAAGTAATTCATCTCGGGCACGACCGCAGTGTGAAAGAAATTGTGGACTGCGCCATTCAAGAGGATGCCCAGGCAATCGCTATCACTTCTTACCAGGGCGGGCACATGGAATTTTTCAAGTATATGTTTGACTTGCTGAAACAAGCAGGATGCGGACACATAAAAATTTTTGGTGGCGGAGGCGGAACAATTCTTCCCAAAGAAATTGCAGAACTTCACAAATACGGAATCACAAGAATATATTCTCCGGATGACGGGCGCTCAATGGGTTTGCAGGGAATGATTAACGATATGCTGATGAAATGTGATTTTCCCACTGGCGCAAATGTGAATGGAGAAATCAAAACACTTTCAAAAAAAGAAATCACTTCTATCGCAAAAATAATTTCTGCTGCTGAAAATTTTCCAACGGAAGCAAAACTTATTCTGAAAGAAGTTTCGGAATTGGCAGTGAAGAAAAAAATTCCTGTACTTGGCATTACCGGAACCGGAGGCGCAGGAAAATCTTCTTTGATTGATGAAATCGTTCGGAGATTCCTGATGGACTTTAAAGATAAAACCATTGCAATAATTTCCGTTGACCCCTCGAAAAGAAAAACCGGAGGCGCACTTCTCGGTGACAGAATCAGAATGAATTCTATTTCCAATGACAGAGTTTACATGCGTTCGCTTGCAACGCGCCAAAGTAATCTCGCGCTTTCAAAATATGTTCAGGAAGCAGTCAATGTTGTGAAAGCTGCCGGATACGATTTAATCATACTTGAAACTTCCGGAATTGGTCAGAGCGATACCGAAATTCTTGACCACTCGGATGTTTCGCTTTATGTGATGACTCCCGAATACGGAGCGGCAACGCAACTCGAAAAAATTGACATGCTCGATTTTGCCGACATAGTTGCGCTGAATAAATTCGACAAGCGAGGAGCGCAGGATGCGTTGCGCGATGTGAAAAAACAATACCGAAGAAATCGCCAGCAGTTTAATTTATCGGATGACAAAACCCCCGTGTTCGGAACAATCGCTTCGCAGTTCAATGACCCCGGAATGAATTCACTTTATATGGCGCTGATGAAAAAAGTTTCGGAGAAAACAGGAATAAAATTTGAAACGCACATCGGACATACCGATGAGATGAGCGAAAAGATTTACATCATTCCTCCCGCGCGGATTCGTTATCTCTCCGAGATTTCTGAGAACAACCGCAACTACGATACATGGGCAAACAAACAGGCAGAAATCGCGAACAAACTTTTCGGAATTCATTTATCAATTGAAATGCTGAAGGAAAATAAAAAGCAAAACAATCTTTCCGTCATAAAACAGCTTCAGAAATTATATGATGAGGTTGAATCAAAACTTGACAAGCAATGCAAAAAAAATCTGGATGGATGGAAGAAAAAAATAAAACAATATCAGGATGAGTTCTATATTTTCAAAGTCCGCGACAAGGAAATAAAAATTAAAACGCATACTGAATCTCTTTCACACACAAAAATTCCGAAAGTTGCTGTTCCACGCTACGAAGCATGGGGAGAAATTTTAAGATGGGTGTTGGAAGAAAATTTTCCCGGAGAGTTTCCGTATGCAGCCGGAGTTTATCCGTTCAAGCGCACCGAAGAAGATCCTGCGCGAATGTTTGCCGGTGAAGGCGGACCGGAAAGAACAAATAAAAGATTTCATTATGTATCGCGCGGTTTGCCTGCGAAAAGATTGTCAACTGCTTTCGACAGTGTAACTTTATATGGAAGAGATCCTGACTTGCGCCCGGATATTTACGGAAAAGTTGGCAACAGCGGAGTTTCTATTTGTTGTTTGGATGACGCGAAAAAACTTTACTCAGGATTTAATCTCGCTGACCCGAAAACATCTGTTTCAATGACAATCAATGGTCCCGCTCCCACGCTCACCGCATTTTTTATGAATGCATCCATTGACCAGCAATGCGAGTTATATATAAAGAAGAATGGATTGGAAGAAAAAGTCAAACACGAGTTATCACAAATTTTCACGAAGAAAAAAATCAAACAACCGCAATATCAAGGCGCTTTGCCAGAGGGAAATGACGGGCTAGGATTATTTTTACTTGGAGTTACTGGCGACCAGGTTCTGCCGAAAGATGTTTACGAAAAAATAAAAACCGAAACACTGAAGCAAGTTCGCGGAACAGTGCAGGCGGATATTTTAAAAGAAGACCAGGCGCAGAACACTTGTATTTTCTCTACCGAATTTTCTTTGCGCGTGATGGGAGATGTTCAGCAATATTTCATTGAGAAAAATGTAAGAAACTTTTATTCAGTTTCGATTTCCGGTTATCACATTGCTGAAGCAGGAGCAAATCCGATTACGCAACTTGCTTTCACACTTGCGAACGGATTTACTTACGTTGAATATTATTTATCGCGCGGAATGAAGATTGATGACTTCGCTCCGAATCTTTCTTTTTTCTTTTCGAACGGAATTGATCCCGAATATGCTGTCATCGGAAGAGTAGCGCGAAGAATCTGGGCGAAGGCGATGAAAAATAAATACAAAGGCAACGAGCGTTCGCAGATGTTGAAATATCATATTCAAACTTCGGGAAGAAGTTTGCACGCGCAGGAAATTGATTTCAATGACATCCGCACAACCTTGCAGGCGCTATATGCGATTTATGATAATTGCAATTCACTTCACACAAATGCGTATGATGAAGCCATCACCACTCCAACAGAAGAAAGTGTTCGCAGAGCAATGGCGATTCAATTAATTATCAACAAAGAATTAGGACAAGCCAAAAATGAAAATCCTCTTCAAGGTTCTTTTCTTATAGACGAGTTAACAGAATTAGTTGAAGAAGCAGTGCTGAGTGAGTTTGATAAAATCACAGAGCGCGGAGGAGTTTTGGGTGCTATGGAAACCATGTATCAGCGTGGAAAAATTCAGGAAGAAAGTTTGTATTACGAAACGCTCAAGCACACAGGAGAATTTCCAATCATTGGTGTGAATACTTTTCTTTCTTCCAAAGGTTCTCCTACGATTCTTCCGAAAGAAGTTATCCGCGCAACAGAAGAAGAAAAGAAATATCAGATTTCCATGTTGGGAGAACTTCATATAGGAAATTCTGAAAAAGCAAAAGAACTTCTGCGCGAACTTCAGCTAACCGCTATTCAGAACAAAAATATTTTTGAATCATTGATGGAAGCAAGCAAGTATTGTTCGCTCGGACAAATAACTTCTGCTTTGTTTGAAGTGGGCGGACAGTACAGGAGAAATATGTAAAACAAAATTCAGAATGAAAAAAATATTTATACTATTTATTTTATTTCTGTTTGTGAAAAATCTTTTAGCGCAAACCGATTCATTGCCTAATGCGAAAAGAAAATTTATGCCCGCAATAAAAATAGGAGGAAACTATGTTGGTTTTTTTACAGGCGAAGCCGGATTTCTTTTCGGCATGACAAGAAAAAATTTACACGAAGCATCCAAAGTCACTTCCACAACATGCCATGGGCCTGCAATTAGTTGCGAAATTGGAAAGCCGGGAAACGATTTACTGATTGCTCCCAAATTATCGTATGAATATTATTCCATTTTTTATGGCGCAAGAATTTCTGTAGTGGATTATATGAATGGCAGCACTCACAATATTTATATATGTCCTGAAGCGGGAATTTCAGGAGGTGCTTCCTTTACTATTTTTGCCGGAGCAAACATTCCTGTTTCAGGAGGAATAGGTGAAGTGAAAACGTTTCGCGCTTCGTTAGTGATTAATTTATTCTCCTATCTTTTTAAAAAAGATAAATCCAAAAACTGATTCTTATTAATCCTTCCGAATCAGTGTTCAAAAAACTCATCAACACAGGCGTTCACGAAGGATTAACTTTCAAGGAGCAAAGCAAAATCCGGATTTTTAATTCTTCGCTTCTTACTGTTGCCGCTATTCTTACACTTTATACAGGAATTGGGCTGCTTCAAAAACTTTATTTTACCACTGCGCTCACGGTTGTGGAACTTTTATTCATTGCTGTTAACTTTCAGTTTACACATGCGCGCAAATACAATCTCTCTTTTCATTTCGGAATTTTAAATGGACTGTTTTTCATTTTCGGATTTGTATTTCTCCTGGGCGAAGTAAATCAAACACATCTTTATTTTCTTTTCATGCCCATGGCGGCCATGATTGTTTTTGACAGCAAGAAAACCGTATTAATTTATTTTGCTCTTTCAATGGCAATCCTGCTTTTTTCATTTTACATTTTCAAAAATTATCTTCCTGTTTACAATGTTGCCGATGCAGCCGGCACGTTCAGGTTGATGAATCCCCTATTCACAGGACTGCTTATATTTCTCGGCATAAAACTTTTTAAGAATGAAAACCTTGAGTTCAACGATAAAATAAACCAGCAGAAAAAACTGCTTGAAGAAAAAAATAAAGACATCACCGATTCCATTCAATACGCAAAACGGATTCAAAGTGCGCTGATGGCTTCGGATAATTTGCTGAAGAAAAATCTACCCGAGCATTTTGTTTTATACAAACCAAAAGATATTGTCAGCGGTGATTTTTACTGGGCAGAAAAGTTTGAAAATAAATTTTTGCTTGCCGTTTGCGATTGTACAGGTCATGGAGTTCCGGGTGCATTCATGAGTTTGCTCGGGATTTCATTTCTGAATGAGATTACCAAAGAAAAAAATATTACGCAGCCCGATTTGGTTTTCAATGCTCTTCGTGCAAATATTATTAATGCGTTGAATCCCGAATGGACTATGGAAGAAGGAAAAGACGGAATGGATGCGGTGCTTTGCAATTTTGATTTCACAAAAAAAGAGGTGCAGTTTACTTGTTCAAATAATCCGCTTTGGATTCTTCGCAACAATCAATGGCTCGAATTCAAGCCCGACAAATTTCCCATTGGGCTGCATGGCGAAATAAAACCTTTTACTCTTCGTTCGGAACAACTTCAGAAGGGAGATTTAATGTATATGTTCACCGATGGCTATGCAGATCAGTTTGGCGGTGTGAAAGGAAAAAAATTCAAGTACAAAAATATTCAGAAAGTTCTTCTTGAAAATTCTCCAAAGAGTATGGAAGAGCAGAAAAAAATATTAGACGATGCCATTGAAAAATGGAAAGGAAATTTAGAGCAAGTGGACGATATTTTAATTATTGGAATAAGGATATAGAGAATGGCAGATGTAAAATGTTCCGAAGGGATTGAGACCAAGCAGATGGCAGATGGATGGAAAAAGATTTTATTCTTCTTTCTAATTTTCTCGCTTTCTCACTTTCTTACCTGCTTTTCACAGGAAAACATCTTCACAGCAGGATTCCAATATAAACCAATTTTCCCCAGCGCTTTTTTCAGTACGGCAACAAATTCTGTTTCGCAAAATGGAATTGATTTTTCAATTTCTCAAAAATTCGGTTATTGTGCGGGAATGGTTCTGCGAAGAGGTATCACAAAAAGATTTTCTTTTGAAACGGGAATTAATTATGTGAAGAGAAATTATTCACTCAGCATTACCGACACAACTTTTACGGGAAACTCCGATTTTGCAATCATAGGATATGAAATTCCGCTGCAAGGATTAATTTTTATTCAACTCGGAAAAAAACTTTACATGAATTCTTCTGCAGGAATTTCATGGGATATGTACCCGTCAAACGTTAAAACGGCAGATTCTTACTTCAATCATTATGCTGCGCGGCATTTTCTTTTTCAAAGTTCAGTGCTCGCAAATGTGGGCTATGAATTCCGCACAGTGAAGAGCGGTTACTTTTATATAGGCGGCTCTTACCATCTTCCGTTTTCTTATTTTTATTTATCGGCAATTGAATACACTCCGCAGAAAGAAATTACGCACATGAAACTGCGCGGCAATTATCTTACTCTTGACTTCCGGTATTTTTTTCACGAAGACCCGCTGAAACCGAAGAAGAAAAAGAAATCATAACGGAGTTGCGAATTTTATACATTTGCGAAAAATTAATTCCATGAAAAAAATTATTTCTTCTCTTTTAGTTTCATTCCTGATTTCTTATTCTTTATTTCTTACCAGTTGCGGCAGCGGCAAGGAAGAAGCCGAAAAAGCGCGTGAAGACAGTTTGAGAAATGTAGCTCAGAATCTGGGCGGACAAGTGGTGGCAAAAGATTCCGCCATCTTTGGTTTCATCAGAGCTTTCAATGAAATTCAGGATAACATGGATGTAATTAAGGATAAAGAAAAAATTCTTTCCACCTCAGGAGGAAAAGGCGAACTCAGCAGTGATAAAAAAGAACAAATCATAAATGATATTCAATCCATCTATGATTTAATGGTGAAGAACAAACAGAAACTTTCTATGGTAAATAAAAAACTTAAGAAAGCAAATCTCCGCATTGCAGAATTTGAAAAAATGATTGAACGCCTCAACCAACAGATTACAGAAAAAGATACGGAGATTTCCGAACTGAAATCGCAACTGGAAAAAATGAACATCGAATTTTCGGAAGTAACTATGAATTACCAGGCGGCACAGCAAATGCTGGAAGAAAAAACTACTAAGTTGAACAAAGCATTTTATGCATTCGGAACTTCCAAAGAATTAATTGCGCAGGGCGTGCTCACCAAAGAAGGCGGATTCATCGGCATTGGCAGGGCAGAGAAGCTGAAAGATAATTTCAACAAAAGTTATTTCACGCAAATTGATGCGAGCGAAACATCTTCTATTCCGCTTGCATGCAAAAAAGCAAAACTCATTACCGTTCATCCGGATGGTTCGTATAAGTTTGAGGGACCAGAAGGAAAGATTGAAAAAATTTCCATCTCTAATCCGGAAGATTTCTGGAGTGTTTCAAAATATCTGGTGGTGGTAGTGGAGCAATAAAATATTTTTTCAATATCCTTCAATAATTCCAAGCCCTTGCCGGAGAATATTTATTCTTCCTTCAGAACAATCCACTACTGTTGATGCAGTAAGATTTCCATAGCCACCGTCAATCACAATGTCAACCAACTTGTGATACTTCTCATAAATTTTTTCCGGGTCATTTAAGTATTCGGCAATTTCATCTTCCTCATCGTGCAGCGAGGAATTCATCAGCGGGCTTTCAAGTTGTTTGACAATTTTCCGGCAAATAGAATTGTCAGGAACACGAATGCCGATTGTTTTTTTTCTGCTTCTGAAAATTTTTGGAATCTCGCTGTTTGCGTGAAGAATAAATGTGAAAGGTCCGGGCAATGCTTTGCGCATGACTTTATAGATGGAATTATCCACCGGCTTTGTAAAATCAGAAAGATGGCTTAAATCAGAAAAGATGAAAGAGAAATTTGCTTTCTCCACTCTGATTCCTTTAATGCGGCAAATCTGCTCAATCGCTTTTGGCTTGTGAATGTGGCAGCCAATTCCATACACGGTATCGGTAGGATAAATCACAACTCCATCATCGAGTAAGCACTCTCTTACAATTCTTATTTTTTCCTCTTCAGGTTCTGCAGGAGTTATTTTCAGAAGCATACAGTTCGATTAACAATGCCATGTTGAAACATTGTGTGCGAAAGTATTACTAAAATTCATGCCTGTTCTACCTTTAAAAATCTTTTTGACGTATGAAAAAAATATTTTTATTTCTTGTTTTTATTTCGCTGCTTGTGCCGCTGGCGCCTTTTTCCTCTGCGCAGATTTACAATAATGATTTTTCCAAACTTCAGAAACAAAATCTTTTCAAGGATAATAAAGTGTGGATGGTTTACGGATGGACTTTCTTATATGAAAAAGGAAAGCAGGCGAAGAAGGGAAAAAAAACTTCTTATGAACGATTTGATAGAAACGGCAACCGCACGGAAGAAGTTTATTATGATGCCAAGGGAAATTCCACCTACACCTGTGAATATTTATACGATGAAAACGGAAATGAAATAAAAAAGATGGGCGGCTCGGGAGAGGAAGTGATTTACGATAAATGGAATTATACTTTTTCAGATGATGGAAAAAAATGTGAACGCAAATCGGAATATAAAAAAGGAAAAGATTCAAAATGGATTTACTCGTTTGATGACAAGCAAAACATTGCACAAGAAATTTATTATGACGTAAGCGGAAGCATGGCGTATAAATGGGAATTTTCTTATGACAGCAAACAGAATGTAATTGAAAAGAAAGAACTGGATTCCTACGGAAATGTGTATCAGAAGTGGGCATACAAGTATGATGATAAAGGAAACAATATTGAAATGGCGCATTATGTTTCCAATAATCAACTATACAGGATTTACCAGACGCGCTATGATAAAAAAGGAAACATGAAATCAAAATTTACTTTCGACAAAGATGAGAATGTGCTGGAACTCACTGTTTATGTTTACCAGTTTTATGAAGGGCTTCATGCTCCGCGTACGCTGGGTAACAAGCAATAATTTTTTCAGAACACTTTTATTATTTGGCAAAGAAGAATTACGACAGCGCCAGTTAGTGCAATTGTTGCAACCGCTTTCGATATTCTTGCCGGCAAATAGAATTTATATCCTATACAGAAAAACACATACGAAGCAATGGCAGAAATAAAAAAAGATACTTGTGAAAGCGCGCGGGCAGGAGGTACATCATATAAAATCCATGATGCAGGGAATACTAAAACTAAAATTACAATGCCTGCAATGAATATATTCTTCAATAGAAATGAAAAAAGTTTTTTGAGTTCTGTTTTTCTTTCAGAAGAAAAAGTTTCTCCAATAAATATCCAGGGAATTCCGAAAAGGAATAAATAGAGGATAACTTTTGGAGTGAGAAGGAAAATAATTTTTAAATACGCTTTTATTGCCATTATAAAGTGTGCAGTGAAACCGGCATGAGTGAGCATGTCTTTTCTTTCCCATGTTCCAGGAGCAAAAATAGTAATCAGATAGAATAAACTCAAGAATACAATTGCACTAAGGAGTAATTTTTTCTGTAACTGATTCGTCACGGGATAAAAAATATTTTTTCTTTTTAGTATAAATAAAATGACAAGAAATAAAATAAAAATTATAGCGTATGATTCTGCTGCGCCAGCAATGTATGCTGCAAGAATAAGAAGTAAGAAAAAATAAAACAGGTTTGGTTTTTTGGAAAAAAAAATCCGCAAAAGAAAATTTCCCATAATAATGCTCCACAAATAGGTAAAACCTGAAACATACCAGAACCAAACTTCATCTACGTCATAGGATATAAAAAATAAACATGCGCTTAGCTGTAAAGAATAGAGCAGGAGAGTGGTGTTATTCATTTTTGCCTGAAAGAGAGTAGAAAAAAAAATTCTAAGCAAAAGAAAAAATGAAAATATCAGAGCAAATAAAGTAAAACTTCGAATGGTAAAAAGAAAAAATTTATTGCTGCATCCTATAATCATTAAAAATGCCAGCGTATCGGCAGACCACCGTGCGCAGAAATTATTATAGCGGTCAGCAACAGCGCCAAGAACTCCTTTTTGCTGAACAAAACTTAGCAAGGCCATGTCATCTGCGCTGCATTTTTTGTTAATGCTGAGAACAAAATATAATATGAGGAATAAAATTCCGGCTAAGGAAAGCAAAATGAAATGTACTCTTGAAAACGTCATTCAATAAAAATAAAAAAGGAACCGAAACTTCTTTCGATTCCCTTTTTATGAAATCTTTTTTTTTAATTTTACTTTACTGCTGCAACAACAGCATTGAATGCTTCGGGGTGATTCAAAGCAAGGTCGGCAAGAACTTTGCGGTTAAGCCCGATGTTTTTCTTGGTTGCTTTAGAAATGAATTCTGAATAAGACATTCCAAGCGGGCGCACTGCTGCATTGATGCGCTGAATCCAAATTCCGCGGTAAACAAGTTTCTTGTCTTTTCTTCCGCGGTAAGCATAGGTTTGCCCTTTCTCGTAAACATTCTTGGCAATCGTAAAAACGTTTTTGCGTTTTCCCCAATAGCCGCGTGTGCGCTTGAGGATTTTTTTTCTGCGTGCTCTTGAAGCAACTGCGTTTACTGAACGTGGCATGACTTAGAGATTATAGATTATGAATGATAGATTGTAAATTAAATGCAAAGCATTGCTTTTACTCTCGGCAGGTTGGTCGGATGCACCAATGCGGCATGAGTTAAATGGCGCTTGCGTTTTGTTCCTTTCTTGGTAAGGATGTGGCTTTTGAAAGCATGTTTCCTTTTTATTTTTCCTGATCCGGTGATTTTAAATCTTTTCTTGGCGCTGGAATTGGTTTTCATCTTCGGCATATATTTACTAAATTATGAATTAGTACTAATGTATTAATCTGGTTAATGTTTTATTTTTTTCTTCCTGGTCCAATCAGTATTATCATTTTCTTTCCGTCCTGCATAGGCATTTGTTCTATTTTTCCTGCTTCTTCCAGTTCTTTTGCAAAGCGCATCAGCAATGCTCTTCCCTGGTCTTTGAACATAATGGTTCTTCCTTTGAAGAATACATACGCCCTTACTTTAGAACCATCTTCGAGAAACTTAAGAGCATGATTTTTTTTGAAAGTAAAATCATGCTCATCGGTGTGCGGAGTGAAGCGGATTTCTTTTACAATCACTTTTTGCGTGCCCGCTTTTTTCTCCTTCTCTTTTCTCTTCAACTCATATAAGAACTTTTTATAGTCAATTACTTTGCAAACGGGCGGAGTTGCGTTTGGAGCAATCTCCACTAAATCCACTCCTGCGTCTGCTGCTATTTTGAGCGCTTCCTCTATTGAAACAACTCTCGGCTCTATTCCTTCTCCCACCACTCGAACTTGTGCGTGGCGAATCTTTTCATTTATCTTGTGCAGTTCCGGTTTCTGAAATCTTCCGCCCCTTGGCTGAAAAGGCCTTGGCTTAAATGTTCCTCCTGTCGGACGAGGCCTGTTGTAAAATGGTGCTGCGATAGTTCTTTAGTTTAGTTAATACTCTTTTTTATCCTTTCTTAAAAAGGAGGGCAAAGATAAATAAATTCAGTTAGCAGAGTAAATTATTTATTTCTCCTTTGGCATTACAACTCACATTATCAGGGATAAAACACTCAGAACCTTATTCTGCTTTCAATGAATGCCCCATTTTATCGCGCTTGGTCTGGAGATATTTTTTATTGTGCGCGTTCGATGGAATTTCTATCGGAACATTTTCCACCACTTCCAATCCATAGCCGAGCAAGCCCGCGCGTTTTTTCGGATTGTTGCTCATCAGTTTTATTTTATGTACGCCAAGGTCGCGCAGTATTTGCGCGCCCACTCCGTAATCGCGCGCGTCCATAGGCAAACCCAGCGCGTGGTTGGCTTCCACGGTATCTTTTCCCTGCTCCTGAAGTTTATATGCTTTTAATTTATTTAACAAACCAATTCCTCTTCCTTCCTGATTCATGTACACAATCACGCCTTTGCCTTCCTGCTCAATCATCTCCATTGCCTTGTGAAGTTGCGGCCCGCAATCGCAGCGCAGCGAATGAAAAATATCTCCGGTGAGGCAGCACGAGTGCACGCGCACCAGCACGGGCTCCTCTTTTTTCCACGAACCTTTTACGATTGCCAGATGTTCCTGCCCGCTGGTGATTTGTTTGTAGGCATACAATTCAAACGAGCCGTGTTCCGTGGGAAGATTCACTTTCACTTCGCGCTTCACGAGCGTTTCTTTTTCCACGCGGTAGGCAATGAGGTCTTTGATGGAAATTATTTTGAGTGAAAACTTTTTTGCAATCAGGAAAAGTTCGGGAAGACGCGCCATGCTTCCGTCTTCATTCATAATTTCAACGAGCGCTCCCGCGGGTTCATGCCCTGCAAGTTTTGCCAGATCCACTGCGGCTTCGGTATGCCCTGCGCGCTTGAGCACTCCGCCATTCTGAGCAATGAGCGGAAAAATATGTCCGGGCCTTCCTAAATTTTCGGGAGAAGTTTTTTTGTCTATGAGCGCGCGAATGGTTCGTGAACGTTCATGGGCAGAGATTCCCGATTTATTTTCTTTTCCTAATAAATCCACTGATACGGTAAAAGCAGTTTCGTGGTGCGAAGTATTTTTAGAAACCATCAAATCGAGTTTCAATTCTTTCGCTCGCTCTTCGGTAATGGGAGCGCAAATCAATCCACGCCCTTCTTTCGACATAAAATTTATAATCTCAGGCGAAGCGTTGCGCGCACTCGTAACAAAGTCGCCTTCGTTCTCGCGGTCTTCGTCATCCACTACGATAATTACTTTTCCATTTTTGATTTCTGCAATGGCTTCTTCGATGGTGTTTAGTGATGATTTCATAGGAAATCGAAGATACGAATAATTATCTTTTAGTCGGAGTCCACACACTCGATTTCACTCCGCCAATAAATTTGAAGAAGCCAATCAGCAAAGCAAGATTGGTAGAAAAGAAATGTGTTATGAGGCGAGTAGGAGAAGAAAGTTTAAGAGAGGAAAGAAGTAAGTCAAAAGTTAAAAGAAGAAGTAAAAGATTTTGCAGAAGAAAAAAGATTCCGTAGAAATTTGTTTGTAATTCGTATGTTCGTAAAGATTCGTGCTTCGATACAATCAAAATAAAATTACTAATGTAAAGACCTATCATCATAAATGGCCCAAACCACCTCAGCACTTTATGCGAGAAAAAACAAAATGAAAGTTTATTGAAACGAAAGAGTATCTGAGAGAACGCAAAAAGATTTTGAAAACTTCCTGTGGCAATTCTTATTTTCCGTTTAAACTCTACTTTCCAATCGGTGGGGACTTCCTCGTAAACTTTTGCGTTCATTTCGCTGATGGCTTTGCCACCTTTCTCCAAAACTTTCATGTTGATGTAAAAATCATCCACCAGAAAGTTTTCAGGAACTGGCGAGCAAAAAATTTTTCTCACCGCATAACATCCTCCAAACGGACCCATCATCATTCCAAAGACCTTTCCTTCGTTGTTTTTGATTCCGACTTCCCCGCGTATATACGTACTTTCCGCTTTTGCAATCCCTTTTCCCTGCTGATTTATATTAACCATGTTCGAATCTACGAGAGCAATTTCAGGATTAACAAAATGTTTTGCGAGTTCGCTAATTGTATTCTTGTCGAAGATTATGTTTGCATCGCTGAGAATCAGAACTTCATTCTTCGCGAGTGTTGCCAGCATGTTTATGATTTTCGGTTTGCCGCATCTCCCTTTGAAATTCACCAAGTGAACTTCAGGAAATGATTTTACAATTTCATTTGTTCTGTCTGTACTCGCATCAGAGCCAACAATCACTTCAATTTTTTCTTTAGGATAATCAGAATTAAAAATACTTTCCAGTTTCTGTTTAATTATTTTTTCTTCGTTATAGGCGGGAATCAGGATTGAGACATTAGGTTGACCGTTTGTTGTAGTTTGTGCGAGTGGGCGAGAGGCAAGAAGAATTTTCAAAAGCAATGGATAGATTATATATGTATGCGCCAGCGCTACAAACGAAACCCAGAATATGATTTGCAGTACAATCATGCAAGGTTTTGTTTGAAGAACTCAAGCAGTTTGTTCGTCACTTCATGACTGCTGAACCGTTGCCTTGCAAACTGCTGCGCATTATCTCCGATAATAGAGAAAAACATCGTTTCATTTATACACTTTGAAATTTTTTCCGCAAATGTTTCAGGAGTATCGGCAATCAAAATATTTTGTCCGTCTTTGCAGGGAATTCCTTCTGCGCCCAGCGAAGTGGAGATAATTGTTTTTCCCAGTGCCATTCCTTCAATAATTTTTACGCGAATGCCGCTTCCGCTTAACAAAGGAACAATCATAATTCCTTTTGAGTTCATGAAGTTATAAGCATTTTCAACTTCGCCAACCATAACAATATTTTTTTTTGCATCAACTGAAAATTTTTTTGCATTTCTTCCGGCAATATAAAATTTCAAATCAGGAAATTGATGATAGACTTTTTCCCATACGTTTTCTAAAAACCATTTTAATCCTTCCACATTTGGCAGCCAGTCAAGCGCGCCAATAAAAAACACCGAAGGGAATTCCATTTTTGTTTTATCAGGTTTCAAAACCGTTTCATCATAAGGCGCAGGACAAATATGCATCGGCAGTTCACACCCGAATGATTTTAATTTTTCTGCATCGCGTTCGGTAACCGAAGTGATCATATCATATTTGTTCAGCCGTTCGATTTCGTATTTCTTTAGTTGCCTTGCTAGAATTTTCAGATACCATTTCTTCAGAAAACTTTTTTCGTTCTCCGCAATACGCTCCCATATTTCGTGTTCAATGTTATGCGAGCGCATCACAATTTTTGTTTCTGAAAAAGCGCGGATGCTTTCCACATAGGGAGAAAGATAAAGCCCTTCGAGCTGAATGATGTCAAATTCTTTTTGGTGAAGCAATTCAATTAATTTATCGTTGTATTGTGAAGAAATAAACCGTTGAATATTGTAAGAACGGTTTTGCAGAAGATTCCATAATGCAGGAAATTTTTTTATTTCATTGTCCACATCAATCGCAATCCAGTCAGCAAGTTTTTTTATTTCCTCGGGAAGATTTTTTAAATCAAATTTATGTTTGGAGGTATTCATAGCTAAAACAGTCACGTCACATCCCTGTAATGAAAATGATTTGGTTAGGTTTATTACAGCAATTGCTCCTCCATCTTTTGCTGGATAGACAAACTTGTTGCATAACTGCAATATCCTCATGTCTTTTTTCGGAAAAGTTTTTGAAACGGTCTCAGGTAGGAATCTGTATCAAGCAAAGCTGAATCTGAAGTTGCTTTGCGCGTGAGAAAAATTCCCAGCGGCAGAATTACTGCAGTAGCCATCCACATTCCTATATAAGGCGGAAGCACTCCTTCTTTCGACATTTTCTCACCTGAAATTGCAATCACCCAGAAGAGAATAAAAATAATTACCGATACTACCACCGGCATTCCCAAACCTCCCTTTCGGATAATTGCGCCCAGCGGTGCGCCCACAAAAAATAAAATGAGGCAGGCGAGAGAGAGCGTAAATTTTTTATGCCATTCAATATTCAGTGAACGAATGGGCTCGTCATAATTTTCTGCATCGTTGAGCGTGTTTTCAATAAAATATTTTTTGCTTCGTGCAATGTTCAGCGCCATGTCAATTACCTGCGCCTTTTCTATGTTAGGGTTTGTACGCGCAGCAATTATCTGCAGCGGAAGCCCGGGAAGATGATTTCGCGCACGCAAGGAATCGGGAGGAGTTGAAACATACTGTGGCGAACCCACGCGCACAACAGTTGAATCGGAAAGCATATCGGAAAAGTTTTTTCTGAAAGCAATAATGCTGTTCTCCTTGTCTTTCTTCAGCGAATCAATGGCTGCTTCGATTTGCTGAAGATTAAGCATGGAGTGATTGGACTTGAAAAGTTCTTCATCGGTGCGCACCAGGCGGAAACCGGATAAATCAAACTTCACCGTTTGCTCTTTGAACGTGCTGCGCACCAGCGGATGGTCGTGTTCGTTTTTAGTATCTGCAGTTTCTTCATAACTTGTTCCGTTAAATAAATCCATTACCAGAAATTGTTTGTCGTCCGACATTTCGAGTTTTCCCGATTCGGCAGTAATCACTTTGTTATTTCCCACTTCATCCGTGTGGTCGTAAATCATAATGCCGCGGCAGGTAATTCCATCGTCTTCTTTTTCTTCAATGCGAATGGTGTAGCCCTCAATGCCGTTGTAAAAAATTCCTTCTTTAATATTCAGTGCCGGCTTCTTCTGCTGAATGTCGAAGATGAGCGAATTCATTTTCAGGTTTACAAACGGAAGAATGTTATTTGAAAAGAAAAACGCTCCCACGCTTATGAGAAAGGCAACCACCACGAGCGGAGACATTATTTTTTGCAGAGACATGCCGGAAGATTTCAGGGCAACGAGTTCGAAATGCTCGCCCAAACCTCCGAACGTCATGAGCGAAGAAAGCAGAATTGCCAGCGGAAGCGAAAGCGGAAACATGGAGAGAATAACATAAAAAAATAATTCCGCCAGCGTGGAGGTGTCAAGACCTTTGCCTACCAAATCATCTACATATTTCCAGAGGAATTGGAGAAAGAGCACGAACACCGCTATGAAAAAAGTCATCAGGAAAGGACCGATGAAAGAAAAAATCATGTGGCGGTGAAGCGTTCTCATGTTACGAATAACGAATGTTTACGAATTTACGAATATACTTACATTCGCACATTAGTTACGATTACTTATCCGAACAATGCTCAACGGAAAAAAAATAATTGTTGTTCTTCCGGCATACAATGCCGAACTCACGCTGAAGAAAACCTACGAGGAAATTCCTTTTGACATAGTAGATGAAGTGGTGCTGGTGGATGATTGCAGCAGCGACAAAACGTTTGAGGTGGCAAAACAAATCGGCATTAAGCATGTAATCCGCCATGAAAAAAACCGCGGCTACGGAGGAAATCAAAAGACGTGCTACGACACCGCTCTATCGCTCGGTGCCGATATTGTGATTATGCTTCATCCCGATTACCAGTACACCCCCAAACTTATTCCTTCCATGTCGCACATCATTGCCAATGATTTATACGATGTGGTGCTCGGCTCGCGCATTCTGGGCAAAGGCGCGCTCAAGGGCGGAATGCCGCTTTATAAATATGTGTTCAACCGGTTTCTCACGCTGAGTGAAAACATATTGGTGAACCAGAAACTTTCGGAATACCACACCGGCTACCGCGCGTTTTCAAAAAAAGTGCTGGAGAAAATTAATTACCATGCCAACTCCGATGATTTTGTTTTCGATAATCAAATCCTCTCGCAGATTATTTATGCCGGCTTTGAAATTGCCGAAGTAACCTGCCCCACCAAATATTTTGAAGAAGCATCGTCCATTAATTTCAGCAGAAGCATGAAGTACGGAATGGGAGTGATGGGGGTTTCTTTTCTTCACTTCTTCTGCAAACTGGGCGTATGCAAATCGGAGATTTACAGCCTGCCTGCCGGCAGGCAGGGATGAGGACATGAAAGGAAGAATGGAAGAGTGGATGAATGGATGAATACAAAAACCCTCCAATCCTATTTCAGCAGCACAATCTTTTTTGTTTTGCTGTCCCGATAGCTATCGGGATTCTTTCCGTTGGTTACTTTGCAGAAATAAATTCCGCTGGGCTGATTGCTTAAATCAATGGTGAGATTCCTCGCTGCGCTCGGAATGACACTTCGTGTCATTTTTTCTCCCAGCACATTGTAAATTTCTATTTTGTATTCATTGCCCATTGCCGGCTGCCCATTGCCGACTTGTATTTGAAACTGCCCGCTCGTGGGATTGGGATAAACAGTGAAATCAAAATCTTCTGATGCCGCTTCCGAAATTCCTGTGGTGAGCGTATCGCCCAGATAAATTGCCGCGCCTCCGCATTTGTTTCCGATTACCAAATCCATTCTTCCGTCATTGTTAATGTCTTTTCCGAAAACAGTCATGTTAATTCCTTCCCAGATGTTCTGATAGAGCGAATCAATGAGATGAAATTTTCCGCCAACCCCCAAGTGATTCTCAATGCTGTCGAAGAGCCAAATCCATCCTGTTGCATGCCCGTTTGCTTTATCGCCTTCGCTGCCCACCAGCAATTTGTATTTTCCCCCGTCATCGTACATGAACGGAACGCTGTATCCTGTAACGTTCCACTTAAGCACATCCACGCCTCCGAGCGAAGTAGTGATAAGCGAATAGGAGGGAACCGCAGGAGTGCCGGTGTTTTCATAATAATTAATGTTGCCCGCCTGCTCGCCAATGAGCAAATCCAAATCGCCATCGCGGTCGGCATCTATTAAGAAAGGAGTGGAATAACTTCCTATATCAATATCAGTTCCTCCGGCATCTTTGTAATTCACCGGAAGCACCAGTGAAAAATTTCCGCCTGTGTTTTGAAAATAATGAATGTTGCCGTTGTAATCGCCCGCGAACATATCGGCATCGCCATCGCCATCCACATCTCCAAAAGTGAGATGCTTGTCGGTCATATTAGGAAGAACCGTTGAAAGATTGGCGAAGTTGGTATCTGCCAGAATAAATTTGGGAGAAGAAAGCGTGCCGATGTTGCGGTAAGCGCGTACGCCATAGGAATAAGTTCCGCTGGGTGTGCAGGTATCGTACGACATCACATAGTTGGAAACAAGCAAATCGGTTTTGCCGTCATTGTCATAATCAAAAAACACCGCGTCAGAACCGGAGCCCACATCAATCATATTTTCCTGTAGGAAACTGCGCGTTTGCCGCTGAAAGACGGGGGCATTATCAGCGCCCATGTTTTTATAATACCAGATGCTTTCGTTATTCACGCCCACATTCTGCGTGCCGGGCGCAACTAATAAATCGCGGATGTTATCGTTATTCACATCTACATAAAATCCACAGGGGTTGTAGCGCACGTTGATGTAATCAACCGGAGGAAACGTGTTGGTGAACGAAGTGATGTTTGCCGATGTGGGCGTTCCACCGTTGGTGAGCAGCGTCATGCTGCAGCAACTGTTTTGACCCAGCAAAAGTTCCTTGTCACCGTCCGCATCCATATCGAGGCAGAACATGCAGGAACTTCCGTTATCGGAATTGGTTTTTTCTGCGGAAGAAATTTCAGGTGGTGAAGAATCGTTTGCAGGAGGAAGCGAATCAGGGTTCATGGTTTTGCACGACAAGAGCGTGACGGTGCATTGCCCCACTCCCGTTTCGGAGAAATGCCCCCAGCAGTTGGGGGAGAGCGCAAAAACCAAACTATCGCAGTTGCCGAAGGACTGCATGGATTTGTTCTCGTAATAACTTGCCGTCCAACTGCCCGAAGCGTAGGTGATGATGTCTATATCGCCATCGCCATCCACATCGTCAATGGCGGGAATGCCTGCGGGGTTGGCGGGAATGGTATTGCCTGCCATATCTTTCAGGTAAATTTTCTCCTGCACAAACTGCAGATTATTTCCGGTGGAAACATTTTTATACACGCGGATGCCCGAGGGCCAGATGGAACTGGTGAAAATATCTTTCTTTCCATCGCAGTTATAGTCAATGCAGAGCGCCCATTGCTCCAGATGCGGAAAATGCGATGCGTACTTTTGCGTGGAATCATAATAATCCACCATGCCCGGTGTTCCTTTATTAATGTAGCACGAGACCTTATTTCCGGTGCGGTCAAACACGAATAAATCCTTTATGCCATCCAGGTTAATGTCAATATCGGAAAACTGGCAGTAGTTATGCCCGCCCGCCCAGGGAAACTGAAGCGTGTCGCCATTCTGATAAACGGGAATGGTATCGGTGCGCGTGTAATGCTGCCCGAAAGCCATGTAAGAAGTAAGAAGTAAGAAGTAAGAAGTAAGAAGTAAGATATAAGATGTTTTCATTTGCAGATTCGCAGAAGATTCGTTATCCGTACCCGCAAATATACTCACTTATACTGAAATTGCTTTCCCTGAAACTTCATTTCGTCTCTTTGTTGAAACCTATTCACAATTTGTTTATAACTGTTTCAGGACTTACGCAGAAGTTTAGTGAGTATTGTCATTTCGACCATAGGGAGAAATCTCGTATGTTTGGCACAAAGGAGATTCCTCGCTTCGCTCGGAATGACACCGTTTTGCGTAAGTCCTATTATTATATATTCATCCCCGCCTTCGGGGCATTGCGGC
>JACQAL010000078.1 GCA_016195025.1 Bacteroidota bacterium
ATGATGTAGTGTTAATGTTCGGTAATAACTCGCCACGAGTTATTCTGAACATTAATACTGTTGCTCTAAAACAAAAAATGTAACTTTAAACTCTAAACCAAAAATCGCCTTGTTGCGCTAAGGCCTTGAATGCACCACAGGTAATTATAATTGAAAGTTTCCTCTGCAAGTTTTTCCGCTTTGTCAAGAATTTTCTTTGCCGGTTTGAACAGCCGCTTTGCTTTCAGCAGTTCGATGCGCTGAAGGAGCCGCTGCAATTTTATGTCGGCTGAGTAATCGGAATAATGATGTTCGAGGAACCGGAGCAGTGCCTCTTGAAGGTAACTTTTAATGCGTTTCAGGTTTTTCAGCGCTCCCTGACGATGTAACATTGCGCCCAGTTTTCTTTCATCGTATTGTTCAAGGGAGTTGATGCAGTCAAACAGCCGGATGAATCCCGCGTTCTCCTGCTTTCCCTGGTAAAATAATTTAAAGTGCCGTTTTTCCTGGCTGGAAAGAGAATGAATCAAGTGAAAAAGTTCATCTGAAGGTGTTTTCATATATCAGTGCAAAAGGAAACACCGCGAATATATGAATGTTTTCTTAAAGGTATCTTTTGAACAACTTTGATTTGTATTGCAAGCCGCCTCTGCTTACTTTTGAATCATAAAACTTTCAGATATGAAAAAATATTTTTTACTCACCTCCGCTTGTCTCCTTGTTTCTTATTTTATTTCCGCTCAGGTTTGGAATGATGAAATAATTTTCCGCATGGAAATGAAAAACCAGGGAATGACAGAGGAAATGATAAACCAGGCGGTGAATGAGCACACCCAATTTTTAAAAGAAGGAAAAACTATTTCCACTCCTGCTCAGTTTAAAAATAATTTCATTCCTGTTCCCAATGCCGTGTGCAGCGATTTAGGCGTGGAGAACGGATGGGGCGCCTGGCAGGCGTTCCAGGGGAAAAATATTCAGGGCGGAGGATTGTCGCTTGCGCCAACTTCGCCTGTTTCTCCGCGCTTCACTCTGATGAGCGGAAACGGAATTGATGCCTGCACACCCGGTCCGCTTGCCGGCTCTCCCGTCATTACTGAAGTGGCTCCGGGTTTTGGAAACTATACCATCCGCCTTGGCGAGCCGAATACAAACGGAGTTCAGGGCGGCTGCTGCAACACGGTTACCGCTGGATGTGCCGAGCAGTTAATTTATCCGCTGAGCGTGACTGCGCAGGATACAAATTTTGTTTACTCGTATGCCATTGTGATTGAGAACCCGCAGAACGGGCATCTTGTTTCGGAAGCGCCTTATGCCGAAATTTATATTCTGGATTCCAAAGGCGACACGGTGCCGTGCAGCCATCACAAGTACATGGGAAATGTTTTGGATTCATCCGTTGCGCCCGGAATGTATCGTGGCGGCTGCGCGAGCACTTATATTCCCGCCTGGAAAGATATTACCTACAAGCCATGGACCATTGAAGGAATAAATTTATCGGCTTATGTGGGGCAGGCGCTCACCGTTGTGCTCACGAATGCCGATTGCCAGCAGGGCGGGCATTTTTGCCATTCGTACTGGGATTTTTCCTGCGGAATAATTAACGGAACAAAAACGTTGAACTGCAACGCTGCGGTGCAGGATACTTTTTGCGCCCCGGGTTCTGACCCCAGCAATCCCTATACCTACGCATGGACTCAAAACGGAAATGCTGCCGTAATCGGAACTTCGCAATGTTTGATTGCCACCGTGAATCCTAACGATACTTTTTATGTGGAGGTGCAGCAGCAATCGGGCTGCCCGTTTCATTTGATTTATGTTCCGAACACGCAGCAGGTCAGTCCTGCGTTTTCCACTTCGGGAAATTGTTCCTCCCTATCCTTTACCGATAACACTGCTTCCAATCCTGCGTGGACTATTGCTTCGTGGAACTGGAGTTTTCCCGGAGGAAATCCTTCTTCGTCCACATTGCAGAATCCCGGACCCATTATTTTTCCTGCGGGAACGTATACCATAACGCTGACTGTTACAACCAATACCGGCTGCACGGGAACGGTTCAGCAGGTTATCACTTTCGGAACGCCTCCGACTATTTCGGTTACGAGTTTTTCTTCCTGCTCCAGCGCAAACAACGGAAGCGCCTCTGCAATTGTTTCCGGTGGAAGCAGCCCTTATACCTATAACTGGTCGCCTGCGGCAGGAAGCAATTCATCGGTTTCAGGATTGGCGGGCGGAACTTATACGGTGCTTGTGACTGATGCAAACGGATGCGCAACTTCTGCAACCACTACGGTTTCTGTTTCTCCTCCTCCCGTTGCTTCGGCAACTTCGGCAACTGTTTGCGCAGGACAAAATGCAATTCTTACTGCGAGCGGTGGCGGCAATTATTTATGGAGCAATGGAGCAACCGCTTCTTCCATTACTATTTCTTCTGCCGGAAATTATTCCGTAATTGTTTCGGTGGGCTCGTGTGCCGATACCGCCTATAGTTCCGTAATGGTTACTCCTTCGCCTTCGGTGAATCTCGGAAACAATCAAACGCTTTGTGACGGACAAAATTTTATGCTCAATGCAGGCAATGCGGGCGCGGGCTATTTATGGAGCACGGGTGAAACTTCGCAGACAATTTCGGTTTCGGGAGCGGGAACTTACTGGGTGATTGTGGCGTTGAATAATTGCCTGGCGAAAGATACGGTGCAGACATTCATTGCTCCGAAGGTGCATCTTTTTGATTCATCGCTTTGCACGGCTTCGCCCATTGTGCTTGATGCGGGAAGCAATGCTTCTTCGTATAGTTGGAGCAATGGCGCTGCCACGCAAACCATTTCGGTTAGTGAAGCGGGAAATTACTGGGTTCAGGCAAGTTTTGGAAACTGCGTTTCGTCCGATACGGCAAAAATCACCGGCATGGAAGGAGGAGCGGGCGCGCTCTATGTTCCAAACGCATTTACTCCGAATGGCGATCGCCTGAATGAAATTTTCCTGGCGAAAGGGGAAGGAATCACATCCTTTGATATGAAAATTTTTGACCGCTGGGGAAATTTAATTTTTGCTTCCGCCAATATGAAGGAGGGATGGGATGGAAAAATTCAGGGCGGGCATTATTTGCTGAAAGAAGATGGAAGCGAACCCGCGCAGGAAGATGTTTACATCTGGAAAATTAATTATACCACGCAGTGTTTTCCTGCAAAAGAGATGCGCGAGACGGGGCAGGTGAGCATTGTGAAGTAAAATGGAAGGCGATATACGAATAGCGTTGACGAGGCAGTATTATTTATAATGATTTGTAATTTGAAAAACTTCCGCTTCTCCTTGAGGAGTAATGAAAAACAATGCCCTATACTTTGAATCAAGACGGAAAGAATAAATTCCGCGCCAATGCGGCTCAAGGATTTCGGTATTTAAAGAAGGGTGGCGGATATTTATTTCAAACAGGCGAACAGATTTTTCCCATTTCTTTTGAAGATGATGCTTGTGAATGTATTCAAGCAAATCATTCCGCAGAGATTTTATTTTCATCGTTTGACGTACGATGATTTTTTCAACCCCGCTTCAAGGTCTGAAAGGAATGCTTCAGAATATAATTTTGTTTTACGGAAATCTTCAACCACTGCTTCCGCTGAATCAGTGATAACAGATTCGAATATGCGCCCTGCCAGCTTTTGAAATGCTTTGGCTTGCTTGCGAAGCTTTTGATATTCATCTCGGGATATTACAACGGTTGAACTCATAGAGTATATAGATTTATATTGTTCAACAAAAATACGAATTTATTCCCTGTTTACCATTTTGAATGCAGAACAAAAAAATAATTCATTTCGCAGCCGAGTATCCGTTTCGGGACTCGGATTAGTTATACGCAGTGTCCCTTTCAGGAGACACTGCTGCGAATGAAGCATTGTGAAATAAAATGGAAGGCGATATACGAATAGCGTTAACAAATGCGCATATACGAATATCACTTTACTACAATCATCTTCTTACTCCCCACACTTCCTTTGCTCGTTTGCAAAAAACTCACCCTGTCCTTCGGACATCCCTCTCTATCAGATAGAGAGGGAATGAGGGTGAGTTATTTCACCACCACCATCTTCTTGCTCCCCACACTTCCTTTACTTGTTTGCAGTTGGTAAAAATAAGTTCCCGCTTGCAGTTGCGTGTTATCAAGCAGTAAATCATTAAAAGTATCATCCACTTTGTAGCGTTTTACCTCTGCGCCTTGCGTGTTGTATAAAATTATTTCTCCCTCGCGCTCTCCTTTTGGCAACTCATATTGCAGGGTTGCTTTGCCGGTGCTGGGGTTTGGGTAAAGGTTGCCTAAGCCCTGCGCCTGCATAAGCGCGGCATTGCCCTCTTGTATGCCGCTGCTTAATGTGCCGGGTAAGCCAAATACTTTTGCCTGCCCGTTAGGGCAACTTAAAATCATTTTTGTCCCAAAAGAGGTATTGTAAATTGGTAATTGTTGTTGCTCATAATTTGTTTTTATCCAAGCTAAACTTGTATCTGAAAAAAGCAAAGTACCATCTTCATTATATATGCCTGTATAAAAACCTCCCGAAACAGGAGTATCATACATAAATTCGATTTTATCATCCAAATTAAACAGATGTTCTGACAAATAAAGAACATCGAAAACACCACTTGGCGTTGGAACGCCAGCAAGAGAAATGGTTTTGACTAAAGAATGATTCATATCATAAATATCAATTACCGCCTGAGCCCTGTTGACTTTAACATAGTGCTCTCCTGAAACTTCAAATTTTATTATCATTAACTGACTGCCTTTACTACTCGGAACATTCCATGTTGCTGCACTATCGTAAATGTGTTCCAGAGTTATCTGCGCTTGTGTATTTGTTGCAAACGCGATAAGAGATATAATAATATATTTTTTCATGTTAAATGTGTTTTTGTAATTTTTATTTTACTACAATCATCTTTTTCGCTCCCACACTTCCCTTACTCGTTTGCAAAAAACTCACCCTGTCTTTCAGACATCCCTCTCTTTCTGAAAGAGAGGGAATGAGGGAGAGTTATTTGATTACCACCATTTTTTTTGTTCCCACACTTCCCTTGCTTGTTTGCAGTTGATAAAAATAAGTTCCCGCAGGCAGTTGCGTGTTATCAAGCAGTAAATCCTTAAAAGTATCATCTACTTTGTAGCGTTTTACCTCTGCGCCCTGTGTGTTGTATAAAATTATTTCTCCCTCGCGCTCGCCTTTGGGCAACTCATATTGCAGTGTTACTTTGCCGGTGCTGGGGTTTGGGTAAAGGTTGCTTATTGCGCCCTGCGCCTGCATGAGCGCGGCATTGCCCTCCTGTATGCCTGCGCTTAATGTGCCAGGCAAAGAAAATACTTTTGCCTTAAAACTACTTAAAGTACTTCCCTTATAACTTAAAATCATTTTTGTGCCTTGCGTAGTATTATAAATAGGATATTGCTGCGAAGGGAAATTAATCAAAATTTCCGCAATAGCAGTGTCAGAAAAAATCAAAGTGCCATCGTCATTATATATTCCGGTATAAATATAAGGCGGAGTAGATGTTTGATCTGACGTGTACATAAATTCAATTCCAGGGTCAGTATCAAACAATGATTCTGAAAGATATAGTATGTACAGATTTGGCGACCCGGGAAAACCTGAAAGGTCAATTGTTTTAAGTAAAACATGATTCAAATCATATATAGATATTTTTTCTCCGTGCCTGTTTATTTTAACATATCTGTCTCCTGAAACTTCAAAATGTACTAACTCCAATTGGTCGCTTAAGGCTGGGCTTCCACTTTTAAAAGTGGAAGCAGTATCGTAGGAATGTTCCAAAGCAATCTGTGCATTTGCATTTATACTATATGCAAGCAAGATAATGTATATGATTTTTTTCATAGTAGTAGTTTTATTAGTTTGTGTAAAGATAAATATTTTTGAGATAAATAAAAAAAGCCAATCTGCAGGTCTCACGCCAAGTCATGCAGGGAAAATCATTTTCCCTGCAAGTCCGTTTGTTGTCCTTACAGGGATGGCGTTTTCGCTGCAAGTCCGTTTGCTGTCCTTGCATGGATGGCGTTTTCCCTGCAAGTCCGTTTGCTTTCCTTGCAAGTCCGAGTGTTTTCCCTGCAAGTCCGTTCGCTTTCCTTGCAGGGATGGCGTTTTCGCTGCAAGTCCGTTCGCTGTCCTTGCAGGGATGGCGTTTTCGCTGCAAGTCCGTTCGTTTTCCTTGCAAGTCCGAGCGTCATTCCTGTATGTCTGTTCATCATTCATCGCAAAACCATTGTTTTTTATGTGCAGATAACGAATTGTTACGAATCTTTGAATAACTGCTATTGTATTCCTGCCCGTTCCGCAGGCGGGCATTCGAAGATTCGCAGTTGTTCGTTATCCGTACCTCTCTACATGACTCCCGTATAAAGAAAATCCGTCCACAGATAAGGGTCTGCATTGGTGTGGCTGTAAACCGGATGTTTCGCCTTGTTTGCCGGAACGGAAGAGGCGGCTTTGCTGGTTTGCGTAGTTGCCGCGCTGGTTTTTTTTGTATGCGAAACAGGAAGAATGCTGGTGTGCTGAATGCCCACGATGCTGCCGCTGGCAAGGTCGGAAATAATAATGTCGGCTTCGAGGGTGAAGCGAAGAATAACGATTACAGGCGGTGTGCCTTTTTGCGTGGTGATTCCATACCTCCATATATGACCTTCATTTCCTTTCTTTGCTTTTTTCACGCGGTAATGCTCCCAGCCCGGTCCGCTGTCCACCAGTTCAAAATCGCGCGGGTGCAGTTCGGGTTTCTTTTTTAATTTATAGCCGGTTCCGAGAATAAGCCCTTCGGCTTTTTTTTCATCGCCCGCGCCAAGAGTGTTAGCCACATCTTCTACATAATGCCCGTTGGAAGTGAGCGAGAGCATGAGCGCGGTTGCCTGCTGCTGCATCTGGTTGGTGAGGGTTTCTGATTTATCACCCCCGGCAATCAGTTTAAGCGTGGCGCGCAGGTTAACCACTTGCGTATTTACAGTAGAGAGCGGCACCAGCGGACTGGGAAAATTAGTGTTGCCGGTGAGTCCCTGCACGGTGCCATCGCCAAAAGTGGCGAGTTTGCTTGCATCCATTTCTCTGAATTCGAACGATACTTTTGCTTTTCTGATGATGAGTTTCATAAGTGGTCGGTTTTAGTGAGTGTAAAATTTATTTTGTACAAAACTAACCTTGCCTGCCGGAATGAACAAGAAAAAACGACTGTACTTAAATTACACGGGCAGAAAGAAAAGTTAATAACTGCGCGTTTGATTTCATAGCGGAAACCATATAACTTCATGTACTTTGATTACACGAGTTGAAAGATGTTACTAACTTTTTAAAGGAATGAGTGCAAAAAAATGACAGCAAAGCGGGAGAAAAAATTATTCAAGGTGCATAAAACAAAAATCCCCCGCGCTGTCATGATGGCGAAGGGGAGTTTTTTGCTGCTTCTGTTCAAACAATGGAACAGGGAGATTATCTTGCCAAAATTATTTTCTTTGAAATGATTGCTTCTCTTGTAATGATTTGTCCGCCAGAGGACGGATTCGTCCATTTGGCGAACAGAAAATAAATTCCCGCGGGCTGAGTACTTAAATCAATTTCTGATTTTTCATTTTGAAATTTTTGAGAAAGAATTTTTTCTCCAAGAGTGTTTGTTAGTATAATTGCATATTCTTTTTCTTTACTTTCAATAGTGAATGTTTCGGCAGATGGATTTGGATAAATGGAAATATTTTCTAAAACTTCTTCATTCTCTTCTGCTGATGAAATATTACATAATCCGATAACTTGCTCTGGAATTGAATCATTCAAGGTTGTTCCATTGCCTAATTGTCCGTAGCCATTGTAACCGCAAGCCCAAACTGTGCCATCGTTTTTTAGAAAAAGAGAATGGATATTTCCTGATGCTATTGCAACAATGCCTGTTAAACCCAACACCTGAGCAGGTGTTGGATGTGGATTTGCATCTGCACTTCCATTACCCAATTGCCCGTATTGATTATTGCCACAAGCCCAAACTGTGCCATCGTTTTTTAAAAAAAGGCTGGTTTCGTGTTTTGATGCTACTGCAATAATTCCTGTAATACCCTGCACTTGAACAGGAGTAGTTTTCGTAACGGTTGTTCCATCTCCAAGTTGTCCGCGTGTATTATCACCACAAGCCCAAACTGTACCATCACTTTTGAGAAAAAGTGAATGACTATTTCCTGCTCCAACTGCTGTAATGCCATTTAAAACTGCTGATTTAACAGGAACCAATTTATTGGAAGATGTAAATCCTAATCCAAGTTGACCAACATTATTTGCTCCGCAAGCCCAAACCGTGCTGTCATTTTTAAGAAAAAGTGAATGATAAACCCCGCCTGCTGCCGAAATAATTCCTGTTAAGCCCACTACCTGAACGGGCGAATGCCTATCTGTTGCTGTTCCATCACCAAGTTGACCAGCACCATTAAAACCGCAAGCCCATGCTGTTCCATCGCTTTTTATAAAAAGAGATTGATTGCATCCGCTTGCCATTATTGCAATAATGCCTGTTAAGTTAGATACCTGAACAGGCATTAACTGGTTTGTGCTTGTACCATCGCCAAGTTCGCCTTCCCCATTATATCCGCAAGCCCAAACGGTACTATCGTTTTTCAGAAAAAGAGAATGGATGCTGCCACCTGCTACAGCAATTACACCTATTAAACCCATTACCTGAACCGGAGTTGACCGGGGAGTAGTTGTTGCATCTCCAAGCGAGCCATAGGTATTTGCTCCCCATGAGCGCGCTGAATTATTTGAACAAAGTGATAAAGAATGTTCGGTACCGCATGAAATTGTTTGAGTATTTCCAATTCGACATAATACTAATAAAGAAATCAGTAATTTTGTTTTCATATATGTAAAGATAAAAAGAAAAGGCGGACTCTGAAAACAGAATTGCCGCCTTTGAATATTTAAGTATAAAATTAATTATTCTTAATCATCTTTTTTGTGTCCACCACTTTTCCGTTTATAATAAGAGAATAAGAATAAAAACCTGAAGAAAGATTCACAGTTGAAACATTCAACTGTCCCATTCCTTTTTCTTCCACTTTAAATTCTTTCAATTTATTTCCGAACTCATCAAGGAAAATTATTTGTGCATTGCTGTTATCGGATACAAAATATTTGATGGTTGTTCCATCGCCAAAAGGATTCGGTGCATTTTGATAGAGCATTGCATTGTTTGCAAGTTCAATCTGACTGACCGTTGCATTTTTTCCTTGCGCGTCATTATTCATTGTGCGTTGAGAACTTTTTGCGTTTGATAAACTATCAACTTTATGACTTAATTCCTGCACTGCTTTGATTAGCGGCACAACAAAATCGCTATAATTTAAGCCGCACATGCCGCCCAAGGCGCAAGCGCTGACAACTCCGCTAAAATCATAATTGATTTTCTTTGCAGCAGAGTCAACCTGCTGTGCAATTAAGCCCGAGTAAGTAATTTTTTCTTTATCATATTTTCCATCCCAGTAAGAAGTATCAACAACTTCTTTAGTTACTGCTGCGGTAAAAATTCCATTAGCAGTATCATTTACAGCCGGACTGATTTCAATAACTCTTTTTGGATATCCAAGTATATTATTCATTTTATGAATATCATAATTAAAAGAAACCGGCTTCAATAAATTAATAAAAGCAAGTCCCGGAATATTTTCCTTGATATTGTTTTTAACGCGCCTGTCGCTGCATGATGTAATTGAAGTTGCGCCACAATAGAGCGTTGTGGTGCTGGTATTTCCTAATTGTACCTGATTGCTGCCGGTTAAACAACTGCCGGATGAATTGCCCAATGCAACATCATTTGTCCAAGTAGTGGAAGAAACATTTGCGCCATAACCTATAATGGTATTACTTCCATTTGTAACAGGTGTTTGCCCTGCCGCTGCACCCACTACTACATTATGCGTTGCGGTTGTAATTCCATTTCCTGCCTGAAAACCTACAATGCAATTATCGGCTCCGGTTGTATTTACATCGGCTGCCTGATAACCCATAAAAACATTTTCGCCTCCGCTTGTGTTTGCAAGGCCTGCTTCAGAACCTATAAAAGTATTGAAACCGATTGTGTTCACAAGCCCAGCCTGATAACCCACAAAACAATTATTGCCGCCTGTTGTAATGGCATTTCCGGCTTTGTAGCCGAAAAAAGAATTATTACTATTGTTGTTGCCTGCTACTCCTTGCCCCGCACCATATCCACAAGAAGTATTATTGTTTCCTGTGGCATTATTAAAACCTGCCGCTAATCCTACAGCAATATTTTGCGCTCCAGATGTATTTGCATTTCCTGAATTATGCCCGAAAAAAGAATTACCGCTACCTGTGCTAATGGCAGTTCCGGCTTGATAGCCATATGAACTATTTCCTGTTCCGCTCATAGCTGCAGCGCCTGCTCCGCATCCAACAGAAGTATTGTTTACTCCTCCATCATTTGCTCCACTAGTACATGAATTTGTCATTCCACCACTGCCTTTAGTTTGTCCCTGCGCATTAAACGCAACCATTGCTCCTGCAATTACCATTGCAAAGAAAATGGATTTCATTTTTGTTGTTTTCATTGTAATTGTTTTATATTGATCTTTTGTTTTACATAAAACTAAGCCGCCTTTTTATAATAAAGAAGAAAAAACGCGTTATCCTGAATTACATTGGCAGAAAGAAAAGTTAATAACTGCGCCTTTGATTTCATAGCGGAAACCATATAACTTCATGTACTTTGATTACACGAGTTGAAAGATGTTACTAACTTTACGGAATGAAAGCGATAAGAAACATTGCCACGTTGCTGAAAAAGCACGAAGCGCAGCGGTTTATAAATTATTTATACCCGCAGCAAAAGCCGGATAAAACGCTTGAACTCTTCCGCCTGCTGCGCGCGCATAAGAGAAAAAAAATAAGCGTTCAGGAAATGCAGGAGTTCGGGAAAAAAATCTATCCCATTGCCGGTCGGGATTTGAAATCCCGACCAACAAACCGCCTCGATGTATTGCACCACCGCCTGCGCGAAGACGTGCTTGATTTTTTAACCAGCAATTCATTTCTGAAAAACCACCCCGTGCTTGAGCCGCTTCATGCCGCGCAGGTGGAAATAAAAAAGAAATGGGCGCAGCAGTATATTCTCCGCTTCACGGGCAGAACAGGAGAACCTGCCGATTCATTGCTTGATGAAGCCATTGCGCTGGCAAAAAAATATGAATACTATAATGAACTGATTAAACTGATTCAGACAAGGCGGCTGGAAAGGGCGTACCGTTTTGGCGAGCGCGAATTGAACAAAACCACCGCAGAAATAAAGCGCTATGAAAAATGCGAGCGGGCGGTGCGCAGGGCAAATGAAATTTATTACCGCATACTCATCTGGCAAAAATTCCATGCGAATCCTGACAAGAAGAAATTGCGTGCCTACGAAAAAAAAGTAATAAAGGAATTACACCGGCTGCATGCGCAAACCAAGGCATCGGAGGTATTGTATTTTCTGAGGTACATTGAAATAGATTTTTACCAGCAGCGGCAGCAATATGACAAAGCAAGGGAAGCGTGCATCCAACTGTTGAATATAGTTTATCATTACCCTGCCGTGCAAACCCGCCCGCGTTTCGATTATGTATTCGGCAATCTCGCCCAATGCCATGTGTACGAAGGCGATTATTCCAAAGCGCTGGATGCATTAAGCGAGATACATTATTTGACCCATCAGCCGCTCGACTGGGCGGAAAGCAAAGAAATGGAAACGCGGATTTTATTTTATCAGAGAAAATATCAGGAAGCCATGCGCCTGCTTAATAAAATAATTAAAAAACTTCCGGAAGATGCCGAGCCGGTTCGCGTATCGCGCCTTCACTTCATCCGCGCCTGCATTTTATTCGCGCAGGAAAACAAGGAAGCGGCAAAAAAAATTATGGAACGCAAATTATATATACGGAAAGATAAAACGGGCTGGAACATTGCCGTGCGCATGCTGGAACTTATGCTGCTAACGGAAGAAAAGAGCGTTCGCTCATTCCGCATGGCAAAACACCTGAAAAAATTTCTGCTGACACAGGAAAAAAAATCCACACGTGATACGATGCTCGCTGCTTTGTTTTTTCAAATGAGCAAAAATAATTTTATGTTCCGCAATTATAAAGAGCAATTCCGCAGAACGCAAAAACTTTTTTCCATGCAAAAAGGCAAATACGCATGGAATCCCCTGGGACATGAACTGATTAAATATGATGCATGGCTGAAGAAAATTTATTCCTGATTCGCAGCGCATTTACAACTCACCGAGGTTATAGCCAATCGTAAAGTGGAACTGTGATTTCTGCATGCCGGTGCGGAAGGGCACATCGTCAAACCGCCAGCCATAATCAAAGCCCAGCATTCCGAACATGGGGAGGAAAAAGCGAATGCCCACTCCGGCAGAGCGCCTCACGTCAAAGGGCTTGAAATCGCGTATGCTTCCCCAGGAATTTCCGGCTTCGGCAAACACCAGCCCGAAAATAGTTGCCTGCGGATTGAGCGAAAGCGGATAGCGCAACTCAGCCGTGTATTTTGCAATGCTCGATGCGCCCGGGTTGTTCTGCGGCTTGCTGAAATTATATACTTCGCCATCGTCATAGCCGCGCAGGGCAATAATTTCCCGTCCATCAAGGGGATTGTAGCCGGTGAGCCCGCTTCCTCCGAGATAAAACCGTTCAAAGGGAGTTAATCCCAGTTCTTTGTTGTAGAAGCCGAGAAATCCGTAACCGAAGCGGTTCATCAGCACTAATTTCCCGGTGAGTTTGATAAACCACTCCGAAGTTATTTTGAGTTTATAATATTCCAGCCAGTGGTATTTCTGCTGCGCGCTCATTTCGGAGAAGGCGGTGTCGGGGAAAAAATATTTCTTCAGCAGTTTGCCGGAAACAGGCAGCGTGCTTTGCGCGGAGAAAGTGAGTTTGGAGCAGGTGTAATTCTTTCCCGGGTAAATATTATCATCGAGGGCGTTCCGCGAAAGAGAATATTTAAAGTTAAGGTCATTGGCAAAGCCATTGGTGAAAGAGAACACGCTGCGGTAATTCTTCAGCACATAGTAGCGGTAATTGATTTCAAAGAGTTCGGAGAAAAAATCATCGGGCACTTTTTTTCTTCTTCCCAAGCCCACGTCCATTCCCCAAATGTTCAAATCGCCAAACTGCGGGTCGCTCTTGGTTCGCCCGTTGGTAATGCGGTTCACATAGGGAGTGATGCTGAGGGAGTTTGGTTTTTTTCCGCCCAGCCACGGCTCGGTGAACGACATGTTCAGCGATTGATAGTAACGTCCGTTCGATTGCCCGCGAACGCTCAGCCGCTGCCCATCACCCGAAGGAAGCGGCTGCCACGCGCCTTTCCTGAAAAAATTCTTTGCTGAAAAATTATTGAACGCCACTCCCATGGAACCCACCACGCGGTTCGCTCCAAAGCCGCCCGAGAGTTCCAATTGGTCGGATGATTTTTCTTCCACCTGGTATTCTATATCCACCGTTCCGTTTTCGGGATGGGGAATAGGGGTGACGCCCATTTTTTCCGTATCGAAATAACCGAGCACCGATAGTTCGCGCTGCGAGCGGATGACATCGCTTCTGCGGAACAATTGCCCGGGGCGCGTGCGTATTTCGCGCATGATAACGTGGTCGTTTGTTTTGGTGTTGCCTTTCACCGTTACTTTATTTATGGTTGCCTGCTTGCCTTCGTAAATTCGAATTTCAATGTCAATGGAATCGCCCACCACTAAAATTTCCACGGGTGTTACCTGGAAGAAAAGATAGCCGTCATCCATGTAAAGCGAACTCACATCGGTGGCGTTAGCGTTCATGGTAAGGCGCGAATCGAGCAGCGACTGGTTGAACACATCTCCTTTTTTTATGCCGAGCGCTTTGTCGAGTTCTCTGGTAGAGTATTTTGAATTTCCCACCCACGTAATGTTTCGGAAATAATATTTCTTGCCTTCGCTCACGTGAATGTCAATGGCAATGCGGTTGTTTTTCAAATCGCCTTCGCTGCGCTTTTTAATTAAATGCCCGAGGGAATAAAAAGCAATTCCGTTCTCAATCACTTTTCCATAGAGCGGAGCAACAAAATCGGGAAGTTCGGTTTCTTCTATGCTGTAAACCGGATAAATGGTATCGCTTGTAATTTTCGCATCGCGGAAACCTTTGGATAAATATTTATCAATGACTTTCTGCTTGTCGTCTTCGTATTTTGTTTCGAGCAGCGTGTGGGAATTGAAAATGGCATACCAGCGTTTTTGCTTGGTGTCTTTCATGGCGCGCCTCAAGGTTCCGCTGCTAACATTTTCATTTCCGAAAAAGTTCACGTCTCCGATTTTCACTTTTGAACCTTTGTTCACGCTGATGTAAAGAACCACGCTGTTGGCAAGTTCTTTGTCTTTTTCCTGCGAAACAATCACCGTGCAATTCTTGTAGCCCTTATCCCTGAAATGTTCGAGCGTACGGTTTTTTGTATTCACCAACACATTTTGGGTTACCACTTTTCCGCGGTTGAGGTCGAGTTTCTTTTTCAGGTCGTCAATTTCTCCTTTCTTCAATCCGTTGAAAGAAAATTTGGAAAGGCGCGGACGTTCTTTCACTTGTATTTCAAGAGTAATGGTTTTTCCCATTACCCTCGTAGCGACCACTTTTACATCTTCAAAAAATCCTTCCTTCCATAAATTTTTAATGGCGGAAGAAATGGATTCTCCGGGAATTTTTATTTTATCGCCCACATACAAGCCGGCAATGGAGAGCAGCACGCTGTTATCGAGCGAGCCGGCACCGGTAATGGTTATTCCGCCAATTTCATATTCTTTGGGATTGGAATAATCGAGCGTGAGCGAATCTTGTCCGGAAATTAATTGAGAAAAAGCAGAAGCAGAAAAAAGAAAACAGAAGAGAGAGGCGAGGAGAGTTGTTTTTTTCATAGACCTCACCCCCTTCCCCTCTCCTTGAAAAAGGAGAGGGGTGTCTGAAAGACGGGGTGAGGTTTTCAGTAACGACATTCCTTCAATTAAATTTTACTCTTCATTAACTTTGCACTTTAAACATTAAACCTTCACCTGCTCGCTTGTTTTCCCGAATCTTCTTTCGCGCTGCTGGTAATCGAGAATGGCTTCAAAAAAATCTTCCTTGCGGAAATCGGGCCATAACTTTTCAGTGAAGTACAATTCGGCATACGCAATCTGCCACAGCAGAAAATTGCTGACGCGCTGCTCCCCGCTGGTGCGGATGAGCAGTTCGGGGTCGGGAAAGTTGGGGGTTTTCAGATAGCGGGAAAAAACTTTTTCGTCAATATCTTTTTCTTTTAGTTTTTCTCTCTTTACTTTTGATGCAATCAGTTTTACCGCTTCCAGAATTTCCCACCTTGCACTATAACTCAGCGCGAGCACCAGCGTCATGTGTGTGTTGCCTGCGGTTTCCTGCATGGCGCTTAGCAGTTCGTTGCAGCAACTTTCGGGCAGCGTTTTTAAGTTTCCGATTGCGATTAGGCGTATTTTATTTTTGTTCAGCGTGGGCACTTCTTTATGAATGGTGCTTACGAGCAATGTCATGAGCGCGTCCACTTCTTCTTTCGGGCGGCTCCAGTTTTCGGTGGAGAAAGCATAGAGCGTGAGGTATTTTATTCCTATTTCTGCAGCGGCTTCGGTAATTTCGCGCACGGATTCCACGCCATGCTGATGCCCGAAAATGCGGTGTTCGCCCTGCTGTTTTGCCCAGCGCCCGTTGCCGTCCATGATAATTGCAACGTGGCGGGGGAGTTTATCTGCATCTATTTGTTCTTTCAGCGACATAGTAATTTTTAGCGGCAAAAGTAATGTAAAATGTTTCGCTCCCTGTTGTTTATATTTTTTTAACACATTTCTGATAAATATTTTTATCTTTGATTTCAAACCGAACTATCATGATGAAGAAAATAGTTGTCTCTCTTTTCTTTTTCACTCTTGTTTTTTTAGCAACTGAAAGTTTTGCGGGCGGTCCTCCCGGTCCTCCCACCGGTCCTCCTCCTTGCTGGCCTCCTCCGTGTTCCATTCCTCTCGATGGAGGCATCAGCATTTTGATTGCCGCAGGCGCAGCGCTGGGCGGAAAAAAATTATTCGATCTTAAGAAGAAAAAGTGATTCCACTTTTTTCTGTGTAATCTTTTTTATGAAAAAGTTTTTTCAGGAGCCGGTGGTAAGATTTTTATTCTTCGGCTTGGCGCTTTATCTTGGCTGGCTCGCAATATATGAATGGTGGATTCAGCCGATGCGGTGGGCGGATAATGCAGTTATCAGCAACACGCTTTTTCTCAGCCGGAAAATTCTCGGAGGATTCGGTTATGAAACTGCTTCGTGCAGCGAACGAATGATATGCCTGAAAGGAACTCCCGGCCTTTTCATGGGCGACAGTTGCAACGGCATTTCTCTTTTTGCGCTCTACAGCATTTTCCTCATCGCTTTTCCGGGGAAAATTATTTCCAAACTTATTTTTATTCCAGCGGGCATTGTATGCATTCACCTGTTAAATGTGTTTCGCGTGGTTTGTCTTTCGGTGATTGAAACGTATTCTTATTCCTGGACGGAATTTAACCACACCTACACCTTCACCATTCTGATTTACGTTTTTATTTTCGGAGCGTGGCTGTATTGGGTAAATAAATTTTCTTCAATCACCGGAAAACGCCCTTCGACTTCACTCAGGGAGACAACGAAAAATACGAAATGAGGAAAAAGAAACTCTTCATTGCGCTGCTGATTATTCTTACAATTGGTTTAGGATTTTTGCGAGATTATGTTTTTGTTCACATCAACGAAAAAACGGGTCAAGGATTGGCCGGGATTTCAAATCACGAACAGCGGGAACTTTTCATGTTGAAATGGCTGCTCACATTTGCTTTCGCGTTTTTATATTTCGGAGCCGCTGTTTTATTCCTGCATTTGCTTTTCAAAAAGAAAAAATATTTTCAACTCACCGCGCTTATTTATGCCGCACTTATCCTGATTTCTGTTTTTACTGGAGCAACAGGATATTTTTTTTTCTCCTTCGAAAAAGCGTATCCTTTTATACGCACCGTGATGGGAATCGCTCAATCGCCCATTGTGCTGATGATTCTGATTCCCGCCTGCCTTATAAATGAATCAAAACTTTTTATAAAATGATTACTTTTGCTTTATGAAAAAATTCCTTCTAATCCTTTTCGCATCGCTTGCCATGAATGTGCAGGCGCAGGTTAATTTTGAACATAATTATCCCAACTCAACTATTAATTATGCCGAATTCGGAATGACAAGGTTGGACAGTTCAACTTATATGTATTACCTGATAAATTACGACAGCACAAAATTCAGGTTGTACAATCTTAATCACTCTCTTTATCTCACCGTGCAGATTCCTGTTGCCTATATTTCTTACGATTATAATATTCAACATATCACAAAATCATTATTTGACTGCGATACCTCAAACATCGAATACTTGTTAGCGTACCACAGCGGAACTACCTACTATGTAAAAATATTCAGAACAGACGGAACACAGTTATTTTTTTCTGACAGCGCACAAGTTGTAAATTGTTTCGATTGTGCTTCTGTAGAAAATTATTATATCGTGAACACTCCTTTAGGTGCCAAAATGTTTTTGCAATATCCTAACGGATCCACTTCTGTATTCGGATTGTGCGGTACACTGCCTGTTGAAAATCACGAATACGGCACCATGGAAAATGGTTTTAAAATCTCCAATCCATATCCAAACCCAACAACGAATTCAACACGCATCAACTACCAATTGCCTCCGAATGTAAACCAGGGCGAAATTGTTTTTTATAATTTACAGGGGAGAGAAATTAAACGCTTTATGGTGGATAGAGCATTTGACCACCTGCTTATTTCCGCTGCCGACATTGCTGCAGGAACTTACATTTATCAGTTGCAAACCAACGCTCAAGCCAGCGCAAGCAAAAAAATAGTAGTAATAAAGTAATATTTCGGAGCAGATTACATGGTTGCCATCACACGCTATCTGTTGAAAAATATTTTTTCGTCTTCTTACTATTAAGCGATTTTTTGTTACTTTTAGAGTGTTGTTTTGCCATCCCCGTGAAACCGTTAATTGTTCTTTAACTGACAGGTTAAATTTTTTTTCTATGAAAAAGAAAACATTATGGAGCATGGGGATGTGTATTTTTTTCTGCTCCGGAAAAATTCTTTCACAGGGCATCGGCATCAGCAACAGTTCCATAACGCCTGATGCTTCTTCCATTTTAGAATTGCGTTCTACAACACAGGGTTTTTTACCTGTGCGAATGACCACCGCGCAGCGCGGTGCGATTGCATCGCCTGCAACCGGGTTAACCATTTTTAATACCAGCACTCTTCAATTTAATTTTTATGATGGAAGCGCGTGGCAAGTGCTTTTAGGAGGCGCTGGAAACGGAATAACTTCGCTAAATGGATTGACAGGAGCATCACAAACATTTACAAATGGAACAAACATCAGCATTACTTCTGCTGGAAGTGCGCACACTATTGGAATCACGGGAACAATTGGAGTAACCAATGGCGGAACAGGATTATCTTCTGTTGCACAAGGAGATTTACTTTACGGTTCGGCTGCGAATACAATTTCTGCTCTTGCAAAAAACACAACTGCGACAAGATATTTATCCAACACAGGCGCGAGCAATAATCCCGCTTGGACGCAAATAGATTTATCAAATGGCGTTACCGGAAATTTACCTGTAGGAAATCTGAATTCAGGAACGGGAGCATCCGCAACAACTTTTTGGACAGGCAATGGAACTTGGTCCACTCCTGCGGGAACTGGGGTAACATCTGTTACCGGTTCAGGAAATATTGCTTCGTCAGGTGGCACAACTCCTAATATTACATTCACTGGAACATTGCCTATAGCAAATGGCGGAACAAACTCATCAACAGCATTAAATAATAACAGAGTAATGATTTCTTCCGGAGGTACAATAGCAGAGCAATCTGCCCTTACGGCTTCTAAACCCATGCGAACTGATGCAAGCGGACTTCCGACAACAGGAAATACTGATTTGTCTTCGGAAGTAACCGGCAATTTGCCTGTAGGAAATTTGAATTCAGGAACATTAGCATCGGCAACCACATTTTGGAGAGGAGATGGAACCTGGGTAACCCCTGCAGGAACAGGAGTTACTTCCGTTACCGCTTCTTCGCCTTTATCTTCCAGCGGAGGAACTACTCCGAACATTACGATTACCAGTCCGCTGCCGGTTACCAATGGCGGAACAGCATTATCATCCGGAACTTCGGGAGGAATATTGGGATTTACCGCTGCAGGAACTTTAGCGTCATCGGCTCTTCTCACTGCAAATGCAATTATGATTGGCGGAGGAGCGGGAGCAACACCCGCTGTGCTGGGAAGTTTAGGAACAACCACAAGTGTTCTTCACGGAAACGCGGCTGGCGCGCCAACATTTAGTGCAGTAAGTTTGACAGCAGATGTTACCGGTATTTTGCCCGTTGCTAACGGAGGAACCGGTTCTGCCGCACAAAACTATGTTGACCTTACCACCGCACAAACGGCTGCTGGCGCTAAGACATGGAGTAATCTCGGAACATTCAATGCAGGTATAACTTCCATTGGCGCGGCAGTTAATTTGAATGCGAGTTCAAATTTTGCTGCTAATATAAATACCGGAACTTCTACAGGAGCCGTTTCGATTGGAAACAGTTCAAGCGGATTGATTTCGATTGCTTCGGGAGCGAGCGGAGTCAGCATCAACGATGCAATTAATAATCCCATTAACATAGGAACAAGCACTTCAACGGGAACAATTTCTCTTGGAGGAACAGGCGCACAAACAATAAGCATTGGAAACGGAGCCGCAGCAAAAACAGTGAACCTTGGAAGTTTAAACACAACGAGTACCACCACAATACTATCCGGTTCAGGAGCGGTAAATATAAATGCCAGCAACAATCAACCTACAAATATTAACACCGGAACTTCTACGGGAGTTGTGAATCTGGGCAACAGCACCGGATTAGGCGGCATAACTGTTGGAGGCGGAGCGGTGATAAAACAAATTTTATCTGCTACTGCTTCTCTGAATTTTCCGGCTACGGGTAATGGTGCTTCAAACACTTTAACAATGACTGTTGCAGGAGCAGCCGATGGGGACCCGGTTTTTGTTGGCGTTCCTAATTCCATGAATTTTATAAACGCTGCTTACTCCGCATGGGTTTCGGCAGCAAATACTGTTACCGTTCAGTTTTCAAACTTTGGAGGAGGAAATAAAAACCCCGGAATCGGCACAGTCAGAGCAACGGTGTTTCATTATTAAAGCGCACCTTATATGTTTACTGCTGTTTTTGAAAAATATACTATGATAACCTCACTCCCTTCCCCTCTCCTTGCACAAGCAGAGAGGGGTGTCCGCAGGACGGGGTGAGTTCCTGATGTGACAATGTTGGCGACTCACGTAATAGTCGCGCAGGTTGTTATAAGAGAAGCGAAGATTGTTCTAAGAGAAGCGAAGGTTGTTAGAAGAGAAGCATAGGTTGTTATAATAGTCGCGCATACTATTATAAGAGTCGCGCAGATTGTTACAGCAACAGCACAGGTTGTTAAAGGAGTCACGCAGATTGATGCATGAGTAGCGCAGATTGATACATGAGTCGCGCAGATTGATACATGAGTCGCGAAGATTGATGCATGAGTAGCGAAGATAGATGCAGGAGTAACGCAGGTTGCTGCAATAGGATGAATAAGCGTGAAAAATACAGCCATGCGGAAAATTGAGTTCTTCAGCAATATAACTGATGCAGAATGAAAAAAGAAAAGTATAAAACAGGAAGCACGAACAACACCATATATGGTAAAATGCATGAGTTGTTTCTTGAAATGAAAGAAATGAGTAAAGAAATGCACGAAATGTATGACGAAGTAGTAGAAATATACAACAAAGCAACCCGGCTTTTGGAACCTTGCAAACAAACCCCCTCTTTAATTCTCCCCCTTGTTCAAGGGGGAGATGTCCGAAGGACTGAGGGGGTTTGTTCGGAAATGAACGCCTTTGGCGCCATCACGCAAGGCGTGACCCGGCTACTTTCGGTATATAATAAGAAATGGCTCATAGCGCTCTTGCTTCTTCCTTCGCTTTGGCAGGGGGTCGGGGATGAACTGCTTTTCCCAAGTTATTTCAAACTCCGGAGCCGTTGCAAATATCACTTCAGGCACGGTTATCAGCAACGCAAGTGATGTTGGCAACACCAGCGGCACTATCAGCAATTCGGGAACAATTACAATGTCCGGAAATCTCACCAACAGCGGCACTATTAACGGAAGCGGGCTTATTAACCTTCCGGGCAACTTAACCAACAATGCAACTTTTACCGGCAACAGCGTAACTTTTAACGGAACAACAAGCATTCTCGGTTCTGCCGTCAGTTCTTTCAATGATGTAACCATTGCAGGCGGCAGTTCGCTTACTGCCTATTCCGGTAATATGAACATTGCAGGCAATTTTACGAATAACGGCACCTTCACACACAACAGCGGCACTGCAACATTTAACGGCAGCAGCGCACAAACAATAGGAGGAGGCGACCTGAGTGATTTTTATAACATCACGCTTAACAACAGCAGCGGGGCAAGCATTTTGCGCGATGAGCATTTGATTAACACGCTCACCATTTCCAACGGAACATTCACCACCACCGGCTATGACTTCACCCTTCTTTCCAATTCAAGCGGAACTGCGCGCATTGCCGCCATTCCTTCGGGAGCAAATTTAACGGGCAACATTAACATGCTGCGCTATACCGGAACGGGTCCAACCGACTGGCGGTTTCTTGGCGCGCCTGTGAGCGGAGCCACCATTGCCGATTGGGCGGATGATTTCGCCACCAGCGGATTCACCGGCTCCACGTGCCCCGCGTGCGCTTTCAAATCCATTTACTGGTACGATGAAACGCAACCGGGCGACAAAGACCAGTTCGGCTATGTTGCCGCAACGAATGTTACCAACCCGCTGTATGTGGGAAGAGGATACTGGGTATATCTCGGACCCAATCCGAAAACATTTGCGGTGAAAAATACTCCCAACAAATTTACGCAGTCAATACCGGTAACTTTCACCAGCAGCAGCGCGGGAATAACTCATGACGGATGGAATCTGGTTTCCAATCCCTATCCCTGCGCGCTTGACTGGAATTCCGCTAACTGGACAAAAACAAAATTAGACAACGCCATTTACATTTATAATTCTTCCACCGGAAGTTATGCGAGTTATGTGAGCGGAGTGGGCGTGAACGGAGGCACGCAGTACATTCCTTCTTCGCAGGCGTTTTGGGTGCACACCAATGCCGCCTCACCTGTTCTTACCGCAGTGGAAAATGTAAAATCAACTTCCGCCAATCCCGTTTTCCTGAAAACAAATCCACAGAACATTTCACATTACCCGCTTGCGTTCAAAGATTTTCCGGTTCCGCTTAACGCGAACACCATTCCGAACAGCATTAAACTTACCGCGAAGGGGGGAGGATATGAAGATGAAACATTCATCCGCTTCCTACCGGGCGCCACCGATAGTTTCGATGTGCAATACGATGCCTATAAAATGTGGGGCACACTGAACCTTGCTTCCGTGATAAATGATTCGCTCGATTTATCCATTAACAGTTTGCCCGATTTAACTTCGGATGTAACCGTAAAAATGCGCCTCACTATTCCCACAAACAAATCCGGAAATTATTCCATCCGCAGAGACAGCACGCTGATGCTTCCGATGAGTTCGTGTTTGATTCTTGAAGACCTTGCAAACGGAAGCATGACCGATTTGCGCGCGAACATTTCGTATTCATTCACTATTTCAGACACCACTGCCGCACCGCGCTTTCTTCTGCACGTGTACGCGCCCATCACCAAGCAGGCAGTCAACACGCATTGCGCCAGCGACAGCACCGGTATGGCAATTGCCATGGGAACAGGAAGCGGTCCGTGGACGTATACATGGAAGGATTCCATCGGAACTATTTTGAAAACTACAATCAGTTCTTCCACAGCCGATACATTGTTCAATCTTCCGAAAGGGCTTTATTGGGTGGAAGTTTCTTCGGGCGTTTGCGGAACGGTGAAAGATACACTGCGCATTAATTCTTCTTCCAACCTGCTTGTGATGGTGAACTACAGCGATGTTTCCTGCTATGGCGCAAACGATGGCTCTGCTTACACCACCCTTTCGGGAGGAATTGCTCCGTTCACGTATTCGTGGAGCAGCGGGCAAACCGCTTCCGCCATTACTAATCTTTCTGCGGGAAATTATTCCGTAACGGTGATTGATTCCAACGGATGTTCCCAAACCCAGTTTATTATTATTTCGCAGCCCAACCTGCTCGCTGCCGCTTTCACTCCTGGCGCGGACACGGTGAATCTTTTTATAAGCGGAACCGATTCATTCACGAATACTTCTTCGGGCGCGCTTTCCTGGCTCTGGAATTTTGGCGATGGCTCGCCTGCCGATACTGCCATGAATACTTCGCATACCTACACTGCCGTGGGCACATACACGGTAATGCTCATTGCGCAAAACGGAAACTGCTCTGACACTTCGTATAAGGTGATTGAAGTGATTTACGACAATCTCACGGGCGCGAATGTGCTGTTTACTTCTTCCGATGTAAATGTTATGTACGGCAATGGCGAAGTGTATTTGGATTTTGATTTGCCCGCCATCACCGATGTGAGCATCAGCATTTATAGTTTGCTGGGAGAAAAAATTGGCACGCAATACGAAGAGCATATCCGGAAAAAGCGTGTGCGCCTCGAAACCTCCCTGCTCTCTGCCGGAATTTATATTTCTGTTTCCTCCATGAAAGAGGCGGTGATTTCAAAAAAGATTATGCTGCCGGGGAGGTGAGTAAAATAAAAGAGGATGAAAAAAGTAGTATTCATCTTATTGTTATCCGTTTCTATCTGCACTATAGCAAGTGCGCAGCAGATAACTTTTTCAAAAGTATATTATGATTCACTAAACATGGGGATAGGCGCTAATGCATTTGTTCCCACATTTGATAATAAGTATATTGTTGCAGGCGGGTCATTCAGCAGCGCAGGGGGATACATTATGAAAATTGATTCGGCAGGAAATTCTCTCTGGAGTAAAACCATTGCTTGTGATGGATTTAATTGTATTGTTTCAACCAATGATTCCTGTTACATTCTTGGCGGCAGCAAATATAACGGCACTTTCTCCGATGCATTTTGTACAAAAATAAATTCAGCAGGAAGTGTTATTTGGTCGAAAACTTTCAGCGCGAATGACAACTTAAAGATTAATTCCATTCTGCAAACATTTGATTCGGGCTTTGTGATGACCGGCACTTTAAATATGAATGCTGCTCCTTATTCGAAAATATTTATCGCAAAAATGGATGCGGCTCTAACTATTTCCTGGGTGAAATTTATTGTTATAGGTAGCGATGACAACGAAGGATTTTCTGTGAAGCAGGCGCCTGACAGCAGTTATTATGTGGCTGGAAATACTGCCGATTATCCTCCTTACAATGCATACGCATTTGCCATTCATCTCTCAGAAAGCGGAACTGTATTGTGGGCGAAAAAATATAATTCAGGAAGTTATATTGTATTCAGTGATTTTATTGTTATATATAACGGACTTGTTTTCTATTTGGATGATGGTGGTAATGCGGAGCTTGCGAAGACAGATTTTTCAGGAAATATTTTATGGAATAAATGTTATCAAATTTTTCCTCAAGGTCCGCATATGTTTTTTCCCCAGGTTACAAGTAAAGTTCATCAAACAGCCGATACTTCTCTTGTTTTTGTAAGCGGTTCCTGTGGCGGAAGTTCCATGGCAAAAACCGATTCCTCCGGAAATGTGATATGGAGCAGAAGTTTAATTCTTGATGTGGTAGAAGCCGTAGAGACAAAGGATAAGGGATATTTCATTTTTGGAAATGGTCCCATGTGCGGCAGCAAACAACCACCCACTACTAGTTCTCAGATTGGCATTCTCAAAACCGATTCACTCGGAAATGATACGATTAATTCATGGTGGGGATGTATGTATGATAATCCATTTTCTGCTTCCTCCTGCATCATTAATTCCATTCTGGCAACCTTTGGAGTTTCTGGCGGTATAACATCAAATACTATTGCTTCTTCGGCAAATAATGTTGCAATTGTGGTTGAAGGTGGCTGTGTGGCGGTTTTAGGAGCAGTATCTGAAAATAAGGAGGATGAGTCCATTTCCATTTCCCCCAACCCCTTCACCACGCAAACCACAGTGGAGATAAAAGGAAATAGAGGTATAGGGGAAATAAGGGCAGAGGTCTATGATGTTTTCGGACGAGAGGTGAAATCATTAGTCATTAGTCATTCGCCATTTACCATTGAGCGCGGCAATCTTGGCAGCGGAGTGTATTTTCTGCGGCTGACTGAGGAGAATAAAATCTTCACTGGCAAATTAGTAATTACTGACTGACACAATGATGTGCCGTCAGGTGTTCCCATTTCTCTGAAACGCTTCAGGATTCCTCTGAAACGCCTCAGGATTTTTCTGAAACGCCTCAGGATTTTTCTGAAACACCTCAGGATTTTTCTGAAACGCCTCAGGATTTTTCTGAAACGCCTCAGGATTCTTCTGAAACGCTTCAGGATTCCTCTGAAACGCCTCAGGATTCTTCTGAAATGCCTCAGAATAGTCCTGAAGTAACGCAGCATTTCTCTGCGGTAATGCGGGAACTTTCCGTGCTGACGCGAGATTGTTTCGTGCTAACGCGAAGGTTTCTCGCGGTGACGCGAAATTGTTTCGCGGTTGCTAAATCGTATAAATCAATCAAAAAACATATAAACAACTAAATTCATACATCTTTTGCGTTAATGACAAAAAAAGCGAAAACATTCTCCAATCCTATTTTTTCTACTTTTGCGTTGCATTGGTTTCCCGACAAGTCGGGATGAAAAGGGAATCACGTGAAAATCGTGAGCAGTTCCCGCTGCTGTGAGTCCGTTAAAAAGCCTGCCTGCCGGCAGGCAGGTTTCTGTTTCATTTGCCACTATCCCGATGGCTATCGGGATGGGAAGGCGGCAGAAACCGGACAAGCCAGAAGACCTGCCAAAGCAAAACAATGTTTCCACAACATTGTTTCATTCGGAACTTCGGGAGAAAGTAACTGAGTGAGAAAAGAAAAACCGCTTCCTTTTTTTCTTATCTCCTCTTTTTATTTTCTCTTCTGGTTGCGAAAAGAAAATCAGTATAATACTGCTTTTTCCTTGCGGTGGAACTTTGAAAAGGCAGAACAAAAACAAAAACTATGCAAACAATTCTATCTTTGCAGGACAAAAACAAAATCTCCGTGGCAAAAAATTTCTCTTCTCTTTTAATTGCTGTTTGCCTCTTCAGCAATTTTTCTTTTTCGCAATACCTTCCCATCCGCAACCGCGCGGTTTGGAAAAGCCATGCGAAAGCCGACACAACTAAAGGGCAAAAACATGAAGCCAAAGCGAACAATTCACTCCCCCCGATGGGGGGAGATGGAGGGGGGCTTGACACTGCAAAGCGCTTAACCGAATTTATTGTTACCGCTTCGCGCACGGAGAAAAAAATAGAGGATGTGGGCAGAAGCGTTACTGTAATTTCTTCCGAAGAAATAAAAAAATCAGGCGCCAACTCGCTGGCGGAACTTCTTTCGCTGGCAGAAGGAATTTACATCACCGGCACACAGCAGAATTTCGGAGCCAACCAGAGTTTGTTCATGCGCGGGGCAAACAGCAATCAATCCGTTGTGATGCTCGATGGAATTCCAATTGCTGACCCATCCACGCCCAACAGCGCGCTCGACCTTTCCGAACTTTCGCTCATGGATATTGACCGCATAGAAATTGTGCGCGGCTCGCATAGCACGCTCTACGGCTCTTCGGCAATCGGAGGAGTCATCAACATCATCACAAATAAAAAAATGAAAGAGGGATTGAACATGAACGTAACCGGCACTGCCGGAAATTTCGGAAAAGGAACTTCGCTGCTTTCGGAAAATGTTGGAATGAATTACACTTTCAGCAATGGTTTATATGCAGGATTGACTTTTGCCAATGCCGATATTAACGGATTGGATGCAACGGTTGATACGAGCACGGCTGTTCCTAAAGTTCCGCGCGATAAAGATAACTTCAACCGCTTTGATTACGGAGGGAAAATCGGATTCACAAATCACCGGTGGAATTTATTTCTCTCGCAGCGGAACAGCGAAACACATTCCGATATTGATGCGGGCGCTTTTGCCGATGACAACAATTACACGCTCGCGCTCACGCGCAAACTTTTTTCGTATGGCATTTCCTGCAGGGTGGACAGCGGCTTCACGGTTTCTCTAAATGGCGGGCATTCCATTCTTTCGCGCACCGCGCTGAATGATTCTTCGCTCGTTGACAATCTCGGAAACTACGACCACATTTATTCGAATCAGGTTTATTCCGCAGAAACATTCACCAATGAAATGCAGTTCAAGTTCAGCCAAAAATCTTTTCACGTCATCTTAGGCGGAGGAATGAATGACCAGACCATGAACCAGAAATATTTTTCTTCTTACTACGGCACCATTTACCAAGGGGATTTGGATTCATTGAAACTTGCTTCGCGCACAAATAGTTTTTTTATTCTCACGGATATCAGCGGCACGGCATTTTCAGAAAAAGTAAAAAACTTTTCTCTTGCACTGGGCGCGCGCAGCAACCGCAACAATACCTTCGGAAGCAGCATCACGTACCAGGTGAATCCCATGCTGAAAGTTTCTTCCACTTCGTCCATTTATGTGAATATTTCCACCGGCTATAATGCGCCTTCGCTGTATCAACTTCATTCGCCCGATAAAACCGATTCCATTACGCGCGGCAACATTAATCTTCATCCTGAAACTTCGCTCACAAAAGAGTTTGGCGTGTATCAGAAAATAAATGAGAGCACCGGCTTGCGCATCGGGTATTTTCAAACGGTGGTGAAAGATATTGTCGAATATGTTTATCTCTGGGATAAAAATATTCCGGTGAATTCTCTTTCCTATTCCGATTACCGCGGAGATACGTATCTGAACCTTGGCACGCTCACTACTGAGGGAATTGAATTTGAAGCGCACGGTGCCATTGGAAAAAAGTTTTTGGTTGCAGGCAATTTCACTTATCTGCGCGGGCATCAGTTGAATTCGTATGAAGCCATTGACACCGTGAAAACAAAAGGCAATCACGTGCAGTTGGTTTCTAACGGTGGATTTGTTGACCAGAAAGATATTTCCGTGAACGGGTTATCGCGCAGGCCCTCCGCTGCAACTATTTCTTTGACTTATTCTCCTGTGGAAAAATTTTTCCTGAAAGCAGTTGTTAAAACCATTGGCGGAAGAAACGATATTGTCTATGATTATTCGCTCGGTCCCTATGGCGCGCTGGGAAAAATGCCGCTTACTTCTTACACGCTGGTTGATTTTATTTCAGGCGCAACCTTCAGTTCAAATCTTTCTGCGCTGGTGCGCGTGGAAAATATTTTCAACATCAACTATACCGAAATCATCGGTTACACTACGCGCGGGAGGGGAATTTATTTGAGCGTTCATTATTCGTTTTGATTTATGGCTAAGAAACCTCTCATTCTTGTAACCAACGATGACGGAATTTCTTCTCCCGGAATTTCTTCGCTGGTGGAAGTGATGAAAGAAATCGGAGAAGTAATTGTTGTTGCGCCTGACAAACCGCAATCGGGAGTGGGGCACGCCATCACCATTAATTCCACGCTGCGCATTCATAAAACAAAATTTCACAACGTAAAAATTGAGTACAGCGTTACCGGCACTCCGGTGGATTGCGTGAAAATGTGCATCAGCGAAATTTTAAAAGTGAAACCCGATTTAATTGTTTCGGGCATTAATCACGGCTCAAATATTTCCATCAATGTAATTTATTCGGGAACGATGAGTGCTGCGATTGAAGGAGCGATAGAATCCATTCCCTCTATAGGATTTTCGCTCATGCACGATTCTATTGATGCTGATTTTTTCGCATCAAAACAGATTGCAAAAACTATTTCCAAACAAGTTTTGCAGCACGGCTTGCCGAAGGACACGTGTTTGAATGTAAATATTCCCAAACTGCATCTTTCCGAAATCAAAGGAATAAAAATCTGCCGTCAGGCGCGCGCCAACTGGATTGAAGAATTTGACAAGCGCAAAGACCCTTCGGGAAATCCTTACTACTGGCTCACCGGAAAATTTATAAACTACGATGAAGGCAAAACCGATACGGATGTGTGGGCGGTTAAAAATAATTTTGTCTCCGTTGTGCCCATTCAGTTTGACATGACGGGCTACACAGCGCTTTCGCATATAGAAAAATGGAAGTGGGAACAGGAATTTCCAGTGGATAAAAAGAAAAAATGATTCACTCCGGAAAAAAGTTTGACAAAGTATGGCTCGGTGCAGCGCTCGGATTGGGCGCGCCATGGCTCACACTTTTTATTTTTTATTTAATCAAGTACAGCCAGATTTCTTTTTCCGAGTTTTTCAAAACCATTATTCTCGGCTATAATATTCTCACGCCTTCCGTTAGTTTATGCGTGCTTACAAACCTGCTGGTGTTTTTTATTTTCATCTGGACTGACCGCAACCACAGTGCGCGGGGAGTTTTGCTGTCTACATTTATTTATGCGGCATTCGTAGTTTACCAAAAATATCTCCGATGAAATTTTATATCATAGCAGGCGAGGCATCGGGCGATTTGCATGCATCTAATTTAATGCGCGGATTAAAAAACCTGAATCCGTCTATAGAATTTCGCTGCTGGGGCGGTGATTTGATGAAAGCACAGGGCGGAGAGTTGGTGAAACATTATTCCGAACTTGCGTTCATGGGATTTACGGAAGTGATTTTTAACCTCAGAATCATTCTGAAAAATATTGAATTCTGCAAAAAAGATATTCTGCAATATAAACCCGATGCATTAATTCTTGTTGATTATCCCGGTTTTAATCTTCGCATGGCAGAATTTGCTAAAAGGAACGGAATCAAAGTTTTTTATTACATCTCTCCGCAGGTGTGGGCGTGGAAGCAATCGCGCGTGCAGCACATAAAAAAATTTGTAGATAAAATGTTTGTGATTCTTCCGTTTGAAAAAGATTTTTATAAAAAGTTTGATTACGAGGTGGATTTTGTCGGGCATCCGCTGCTCGATGCGCTGGAGCAGAGAAAGCAAACAAAAGAATCGTTTGAGGACTTCACAAAGAAAAATAAATTAAATGGCAAATCCATTGTTGCCATTCTTCCCGGTAGCCGCAGGCAGGAAATAGAAAAAATGCTTCCGGTAATGTATAAAATGATTCCTTCATTTCCCGATTACCAGTTTGTGATTGCCGGAATTTCTTTACATGAAAAAGATTTTTATCAGAAACTTATTGGGAAAGCAAATGCAAAAATTATTTTTGGCAAAACGTATGAGTTGCTCGAACAATCAGCCGTTGCGCTGGTAACTTCAGGAACTGCCACGCTTGAAACCGCTTTGTTCGGAGTGCCGGAAGTAGTATGCTACAAAGGAGGAAAAATTTCTTTTGCTATTGCAAAACGATTAGTGAAGGTGAATTACATCTCGCTCGTGAATCTGATTATGGAAAAAGAAGTGGTGAAAGAATTAATTCAAAATGATTTCAATGAAACTAATCTTAGAAAAGAAACCGAAAAACTTCTCAACGATAAAACATACCGCAGCAAAATGATTTCTTCACTCGAAGAATTAAAAGAGAATCTCGGTGGAGCAGGCGCTTCGGAAAAAGTTGCTCGCTTAATGTTAAAATATCTCATGTAATCATCGAAAAACGAAACAATACGAAAAATACGAAAGTGTATTCTTTCGTACGTTCGCACAAATTCGTTTTTCGTAGATTTCAGAATTCCAGAATCCATGCAGAAATTTTATCCGCCCATCTTGGACTGCAGCGCTGAATAATCGCCATCGTAATCCAGAAGGGAATCATTGAAATGAGAAACATCAGGGTGAATGTTCCAAAAGTAATGATGAATAACCAGATGAAGAACCCGATTATTTGCGCTGATGTTACAACTTCCATAAGAGAGATTTTAATTTGTTGAGACAAAAATATACATTTTATTATATCTCCGAAATCATTTCATTCTTCTCTTATAAACAAAGACCTTTCAGGTTTTCAAAACCTGAAAGGTCTGCGGAAGAATTAATGCTCCTCGCCTGGAGGCGGAGGTGGCGGTTCCATCATTCCTTTTTTCTTTCCTCCATGTCCTTCTCTTCCTCTTTCTGAAATTTGTTCAAGCAAACGGTGCGCAAACATATCTTCTGCACGGTAAAGTTTTGCAACTTTTTTAACAGGAAGAACTGATTTGAATTTTCCATGGTATTCTTTTTCCAAATCCAGATTTTTTTGCCGGAATGCCATTTCTTCGTCCACAATTTTTTCCACTTGCTTGTCAGAAAGCGAGTCGATATTTTCTTTTGCATTCTTTACGTCCTCTCTGCGTTTCTTGTGAAGTTCCTCCCGCTTTTTCTGAAACTCATTGTACACGGGCCAGAACTTTTGCGCTTCTTCCGGAGTTAAATCCAGTTTTTGCGTGAGAAACGCAATGCGCATGGATTCCACTTTTTCTTTTTTGGGTCCGTCAGGAGGAGGTGGAGCAGAAGGCGGAGCGGGCGGCTGCTGCGAAAAAGATTTTGCCGCAAGGGCAATCAAAAAAATAATGATTGTGTTTTTCATATGATGTGTTTTAGAGTTCATTGATAATAGTATTTACATCGGTATTTTCCTCGAGATAGGAATTTATTTCTTCATTTGAAATATTTGTTTCTTCCTTTAACGCTTCTTCCGAAACAGAAGAAAGAAATTGTTCGGTAATGACAGATTCACTGATGTTATACAATTCAGGAGTGTCAATAATCTGCTGCACATCGTTATCGGAAAGAATAATTTCATTTTGGGAAATATTTTTCTTCAGGAGAAATATAGTAAGCAGAATGATTCCTGATAAAACTGCAAGCGAAGAAATAATTATAGAGGGCTTCAGAAGAAAAAATCTTTCTTTTGATTTTTCCCTGCTATGAATCCTGTCCATTATTTCTTCAGGCAGGTAATCGAAATAATTTTCGGGAATCTTAAAGTGGTTTTCTTTTTTTATGTTTTCAAGTTTGCTCATCGTCTGTTTGATGTTTGAAAAGGTGAATGGTTTAATTGTTTTTCAAATAGTCCTCAATCTTTTTCACGGCATGATGATACGATGCTTTCAATGCACCCACCGATGTGCCGAGCACTGCCGACATTTCTTCATACTTTAATTCATCGTAATATTTCATGTTGAAAACGATTCGCTGTTTTTCCGGCAATCGCAAAATTGCCTGCTGAAGTTGCTGCTGAATGACATCTCCTTCGAAAAAATTATCGTCCTTTAACGTTCGCTCAAGTTTTCTTTCAACTTTAATTAATGGAATAAAAAATATAGTTCGCTTTTTTCGGAGAAATGAAAGCGCTTCGTTGGTTGCAATGCGGTATATCCATGTGAAGAGTTGCGATTCTTCTTTGAATGAATCCAGATTTTTCCAAACCTTCAGAAAAGTTTCCTGCGTAACATCATCGGCATCATCGTGGTCAATTACAATTCTTCTTGCGTGCCAATAAACTTTCTGCTGATATTTCCGAATGAGAAGGTTGAAAGAATAATTCTTTGTATCCGGATGGCGAAACCGCTCCAGCAATTCTTTATCGCTTAAATTTTCTGGCACAACTGTTAGTTAGACCAAAATTAACAGGGTTGGTTTAATGGAATGAAAAGAAATAAATTTTATTTCTACTTTTGACTTAACATGCTTCGCCATCTTTCCATACAAAATTATGCACTGATTGAAAAAATTGAAATTGATTTTCCAGAAGGGCTGTCCATCATTACCGGAGAAACGGGTGCAGGAAAATCTATTTTACTTGGCGCGCTGTCATTGATTGCCGGCAGCCGTGCAGATTCAGGCACGCTTCAGGATAAAACAAAAAAATGCATTGTAGAAGGAATGTTTGATATAAAAAATTCTTCTCTTGAAAATTTTTTCAAACAACATGAATTGGATTATTCAGAGCACACGGTTGTGAGAAGAGAAATTTCTCCCGATGGAAAATCACGCGCCTTTATTAATGACACACCGGTTACCCTCTCGCAATTAAAAGAATTATCGGTTTGTTTGATTGACATTCATTCGCAGCACGAAACGCTTACATTGAACGAATCCGAATATCAGTTATCGGTTGTTGATGCTTTTGCCGGCATAAATGACGCCATTCAAAAATATAAAATAGAATTCAAAAAATATAAAGAGGTTGAAAAAAAACTTGCTGAACTAACGGAGAAGGAAAAGCAATCGAAGTTAGATGCCGACTATTGGAAATTTCAGTACGATGAATTTGAAAAATTGAATTTGCAGCCGGGCGAGCAGGAGAAATCCGAACAAGAATTGAAATTACTTGAGAATGCGGAAGAAATAAAATCTGTTCTTGAAAAAATTTATGATGCGCTGAACGGAGGTGAATCAACTATTTTATCTGCGCTGAATGAAAATAAATCGCAGTTATCATCCATATCGAAATTAAATTCTGCTTACAATGAATTGCTCTTGCGCATCAGCAGTTCTTATGTGGAGTTGAAGGATATTGCAACTGAAATAGAAAATCTTTCGCAGAAAATTTCTTTCAACCCGAATCGCGCAGAAGAATTAACCAACCGCCTCGATGAAATTTACCGCTTGCAGAAAAAACACCGGGTAAATTCGGTAGAAGAATTGCTCGATGTAAAAACAAATGTGAAGCAGAAACTGAAAGAAAATTCTTCACTTGAAATTGAAATTAATAAACTGCAAAAGGAAGCCGAAATAGTTAGGGAAAAACTTTTTGCTCTTGCAAAGAAAATTTCATCTGACAGAAAAAAATCTCTTCCCAAATTAGAAAAAGAAGTAAATGCGCTGCTTGCTTCGCTTGCCATGCCCAATGCGCAGTTCAGAGCGGAACATTTGCTTCTCGAAATGCTGACAGAACACGGAATAGATAAAATCAGATTTCTTTTTTCAGCCAACAAAGGAATTGAACTCAAACAAATTTCCAAAGTGGCTTCAGGAGGAGAACTTTCGCGGCTGATGCTTTCCATCAAATCACTGATTGCAAAAAACACTTCTTTGCCTGCAATTATTTTTGATGAAATTGATTCCGGAGTGAGCGGAGGAATAGCAGAACAAGTTGGAAAATTAATTTTTGAGATGTCAAAAACAATGCAGGTGATTGCCATTACCCATCTTCCGCAAATTGCAAGCAAGGGAAATTCTCACTTCACAGTTTTCAAGCAGGAAAGAGCGGGAAAAACTTTTACGCAAATAAAAAATCTAAGCAAGGAAGAACGAATAAACGAAATTGCAAAGATGCTGAGTGCGGGCAAGCCAACTGAAACTTCAATGAAGAATGCAAAGGAACTACTGAGAATATAAATTTTATGCGCCCAGTTTTCTCAATCCTTTCAAAATAATTTTCACTTCATTCATTGAATTATAATCCTTCTCGTAAATTTTATTAAGCCGCTCTGAAATTTCAGGAATGCTGTTTTTTATATCCATTGCTTCCGAAGGAAAAATAATTCCTTTTCTTTTTTCAGAAAAATCAGGCGTGAATTCGTAGCCAACCCAGGTGTTGAACCCAAATAACACTTTGAAAATATTTAGAATAAAATTCAGCGGATATCTTACAATGAAAATTAAAACAGGAAGAAGAGGAATAAACAAAATTGAAAATAAAATATCTATGATTCTTTTCTTGCGCTGATTGGAGGGTTTGTTTACTGAATTTACATCAATGGTGTATAAATCTCCTGCTGTGTCAATGGAATTGCTTCCGATGATGGATAAACTTTCTTGCGGAGCAATTTTAAATTCCACGTTTGAATTTCCAAGTGATGACATTGCGTCAATAATTTTTTCAGAAGAAATATTTTTCGAGCAGAAAATTATTTCATCAATTTTATAGATGCTGATTATTTCGTTGAGTTGAGAAAATTTTCCTATATAATTTTCAGAGTTGTGTTCTCCGTCAATGTTTACAAAGCCGACAAATCCTGTTTTGATATTTGATTCTTTCAGCAGTCCGAAAACTCTTTTGTATTCTTCTTCGCTTCCAATAATAGCAATGCGTCCGGAAGAACTTCCATCAAGAGAAAAATTTTTTATTCCAAAAAGATGAAACAACATTCGCGTGGCGAGCATTGAAATGGTTGCCCATCCGGTTCCGATGAGAATTAACGCGCGCGAGAAACGGTATTGTTCAGGAAGCAGGGCATAGGCAATGAGAATGATAGCACTTCCCCAAAAAATTCCACGGACAATTTTTTGAAGACGAATGGGTTTATCATAACCACCGCTGAGAAAAACAGAAAAGATCCAGATGAAAACATAAATGCCAAACGCAAGGAGAACGAGATTTTCAGGATAAGAAATGTTTTTTACATTGTGTTCATAGTAATCTTTTATGAAATATAATCCTGCAAAAAGACAGGAAGCATCAAGAAGCGGAACAAAAATTTGTGTGAGAAATCTTTTTGCAAGCGATATGTCTGCGCGGAGAGCAATGGCAAAATAAATCAGTAGTGAAAAAGTTTTTGCACGGCTCTTTGCAAAATGTTTCTTTGCGAAAATCGCCATTGCATTATAGAAAACCAAAACATAATTCACCGAACTTTTTTTCGTACTCTCGCCTTTATAATGAATGATTCTTGTCTCCGGAAAATAATAATTTTTAAATCCTGCCTGTGTAATTCTATAGGACAAATCAATATCTTCGCCATACATAAAAAAAGTTTCGTCAAGCAAACCGGTTTTATCGAGAACAGATTTTCGGATGAGCATGAATGCGCCCGCGAGCACATCCGCTTCGTGAATTTTATTTTTGTCGAGAAAGCCGAGATGATACTTGCCGAATGTTTTTGATTTGGGAAAAAGTTTTGCCAGCCCGAAAATTTTATAGAACGCAACCGATGGAGTGGGCAGTCCGCGTTTCGATTCTGGAAGAAAATTTCCTTTTCCATCCAGCATCATCACGCCAAGGGCGCCTGCATTTTTATTTTCATCCATGAATTTAATGGTCTTCTCAAATGTATCTTCCTGCACAACTGTATCCGGATTCAGAAGTAAAATATATTCTCCTTTCGCCTGCCTGATTGCCTGGTTGTTTGCTTTTGCAAATCCGACATTCCTCTCATTGGAAATTAATTTTACTTCGGGAAATTTTCCCTTTACCATTGACACAGAACCATCCACTGAAGTGTTATCCACTACAAAAATTTCTGCAGGAATATTTTTTATCGCTTTGCGAACGGAATGCAAACATTGTTCGAGAAAAGGCTCGACATTGTAGTTGACAATAATTACAGATAATTTCATTTAATCGGCAGGACGTTTTCGTAAGGAACGCGGTTCGTAATAGAACGCCCGAGCGTAATTTCATCCGTGTATTCCAGTTCATCGCCTATGGAAATTCCGCGCGCAATGGTTGTCATGGTGAGATTAAAATCTTTCAGCCGCTTGTAGATATAGAAATTTGTTGTGTCTCCTTCCATGGTTGTGCTGAGCGCCATAATAATTTCTTTTATTGAATTTCCATTTTCTCCTGAAGAAATTCTTTTCACCAGCGATTCAATGTTCAAATCATTCGGACCAATTCCATCGAGCGGAGAAATAATTCCACCGAGAACGTGATACATTCCTTTATATTGTTGCGTGCTTTCAATCGCCATCACATCGCGGATATCTTCCACCACGCAGACAATAGTTTTATCACGATTATGATTGGAGCAGATGCTGCAAACTTCTTTGTCGGAAATATTATGACAAACAGAACAATACTTCAACTCGTTTCGCAAATTGACTATTGAATTTACAAATGCTTCCACTTCTTTTGTTTCCTGCCTGAGAACATGCAGCACATAGCGCGTAGCGGTTTTTCTTCCCACGCCCGGAAGTTTTGCAAACTCGTTGATGGCTTCTTCAATATGTTTTGAACTAAAGTTCATAATCTTCGAAAAACGAAATTGTACGAAAAATACGAAAGAAAAATAAATTCATACAAAAGTAAGCAAAACAAGTAAAGCCATTTCGTACTTTCGTACAATTTCGCTTTTCGTTGATTTATGAATTACTTCTGCTACGCAAACGGAAAAATCCTTCGCAAGAATGCAATCAAGGTTGGCATTACCGATTTGGTGATGCTGCGCGGCTATGGAGCGTTTGATTACATGAGAACTTATTACGGAGTTCCTTTTCGTGTGAATGATTACCTGAACCGTTTTGAAAATTCTGCACGGGGAATGAAATTGAAACTTCCTCTTTCAAAAGGGAAAATAATTTCTGTTATTACTACTCTTCTGAAAAAAAATTCTTCTCCCTTCGGGGCAGGGGCAAAAGATTTCGGAATACGCTTGCTGCTCACAGGCGGCTACTCGCTCGATTCCTATTTGCCGGCAGCCAAACCTAATTTATTTATTCTGGTTGAGGACTTGCCAACTTATCCTGAATGGTGGCCGGAAAAAGGAATTAAATTAATGCTTCACGAACATCACAGGGAACTGGCAAGAGTAAAAACCACCAACTACCTCACTGCAATCCGCCTGGCAGATGAAAGGAGAAAACAAAAAGCGCAAGACACGCTCTATGTTTCCGATGGAAAAATTCTGGAAACAACTCGCAATAATTTTTTTCTGTTTCATGGAAACACACTTATAACTTCGCAGGATGAAATTCTTCACGGCATTACCCGAAAAGTTGTGTTGGAGATTGCAAGTAAAAAATTTAAAGTGGAAGTCCGCGAGGTGTTGAAAGAAGAATTAAATTCGTGCACCGAAAGTTTCATCACCGGCACCACGCGCGGCATTACTCCGGTGGTGCAAATTGATAAATTAAAAATCGGCAACGGAAAAGCCGGAAAGAACACGAAAGAGTTAATGCAGCTTTTCGAACAAACAGTAAACAAAGAATGTAGATGAAAAAACGGTATACACTTTTTTTAATTTTTAATTTTTCATTTTTAATTTCCCATGCCGGAGGATTCCAGGTAAACCTTCAGGGACAAAAGCAAATGGGAATGGGACATACCGGAACCGGATTGCTTCTCGATGGTGCTTCCTTGTTTTTTAATCCCGGCTCCACTGCTTTTCTTGATTCAGTTCGTTTGGTTCAGATTGGCGCGAGTTTTATTATTCCACGAACAGAATATCTGGAAGCGTATCCCGGAATTTACACGGCAGAAATGGTTCATCATACAGGCACTCCCTTTTCAATTTATGCAGCGGGAAAAATAAAAAACAGCAGCAAGTTGACATTGGGTTTGGCAGTTTATACTCCGTTCGGCAGTCACGAGGAGTGGCCCAAAGATTGGAAAGGGCAATTTCTGCTGCGCGAAATTGACTTGAAAGCAATTTTTATTCAGCCCACCGCTTCCTATAAAATAAATGATAAACTCGGAATTGGTTTCGGTGTTGCTTATGTGGAAGGAGATTTTAGTTTGCAGCAGGGAATTCCTGTTCAGGATTCAACAGGAACATACGGCACCGCAACGCTTCATGGCTCGGCAAACAGCTGGGGATTTAACGGAGGAATTTATTTTAAACCCACTGCTAAATTTTCTGTTGGATTAGATTACCGCTCTTCCGTGAAAATAAAAATGAAAAATGGCGATGCCAACTTCACCGTTGCTTCCGCCCTTGCCGATTCTTTTCCCCCTACAACATTCAATACGACTTTGACTCTTCCTTCCACTACCACAATCGGTTTCGGATATATTGTAAATGAAAAATTAAAAACCGCTCTCGATATAAATTATATTGCATGGCATGTATACGATACACTTGCTTTTGATTTTACAAACAACACCACGCTGCTGAAAGATGTTCACTCACCGCGCATGTATAAAAACACATTCATTATTCGCGGAGGCGTGCAGTATAAGATGAACGGAAATATTTTTCTGCGCGGAGGAATTTACTTTGATAAAACTCCTGTTCAGAGCGGCTACCTCACTCCTGAAACTCCCGATGCAAACCGCCTTGGCGTTACGGCAGGTTTATCGTGGAAAGCGAATGCGCATTTTAATTTTGATGTTTCTTTTTTATATATAGAAGGAATGAAACGCACCGACACCAATATTGAAACCCAGTTCAGCGGAACGTATAAAGCAAGAGCCGTTGCTCCGGGATTTGCCATTGAATATTTATTTTAGAAAAATATTTTGTTACTTTTGTAATGCTCAACATCTAAAACTTCCACACATGAAAAAACTTTTACTTCTTTTCCCGCTTTCCTACTTTCTCACTTTCTCACTTTCTCACGCTCAAACTTATTGCGGCACTCCGCGCTACGACACTGTGGTGTTCAGCAGCACAACGGTTACGAGCAACGTGGTGTTCGGCTCAAATGTTGACCTGAACGGAAATACCGTAACGCTGAAAATGGATATCTATGAACCCGCAGGCGATACTGCTTCCATGCGCCCGGTAATTGTGTTTGCGCACGGAGGAAGTTTTGTAGGCGGGGATAAAGCCGATTCTTACTGCGTGGATTTTTGCCAGCGCTTTGCAAAGCGCGGTTACGTTACTTGCTCCATTAATTACCGCCTCGGCATGGGCTTTCCCATCAATCAAGATAATGGGCAGAAAGCCGTTTGGCGTGCAGTGCAGGATATGAAAGCGGCTGTGCGTTTCTTCCGCAAAGATGCCAACACAACGAACACCTACAAGATTGACCCGAATTATGTTTTCATTGCAGGAATGTCTGCCGGAGGATTTATGACTGTGCATTATGCTTATCTTGACCAGCCCTCTGAAATTCCATCCGGAATTGACACCACCAAACTTGGCAACTTGGAAGGCAGCAGCGGAAACCCATATTATTGCTCAAGAGTAAATGCAATTATAAACTATGCCGGTGCCATTGCAGATACCAATTGGATGCACACAGGCGATGAGCCCATGATAACTTGCCAGGGCAATAACGATAACACCGTTCCTTACTGCACCGCCATGATTTACGTGGGTGGCTTTCCCATCATGGTGGTGAGCGGTGGCGGCACCATGACCAGCCGCTGCAAAAACATTGGATTGGAAAATCCCATGCACACCTATTACACGCAGGGACATTCTTCGCCTATGGATACGGTGCATGTGAATGGCTATTGCAATATGGATACTACCGCAGTTCTTACCAGTAATTTTCTTTACCACCAACTCGGATGCGCAGCCGCTTCAGCCATGTTTGTAAACCAGCAAACCTGCAATCCCACTGACGGAATTGATACTGTTACTTCCTTTTATACAAGCGACCCGTGCCCGCTCGATGCCGGAATTAATGAAATGCTTTTGAACGAAGAAAAAATTTCTATCGTGCCAAATCCTGCGGTGGAAGCGGCAATGCTTATGCTGAAAGATGTGAAAGGAAAAAAGTTCTCGGCAGAAATTCATGATGTGACCGGAAGAAAAGTAAGGCAGTTTGAATTTAGTGGAAAGAATTACCTGCTTGAACGGAATAAAATTCCTCCGGGAATTTATTTTATACGATTGAAATCAGATGCGGGAGAACTATTGACAGCGAAACTGATTTTTGAATAATAAGCATTTGTCACTTCGAGCGGAGTCGAGAAGTGACGAAATAAAATAAATGAGAAAAGGTTTTTTCTTCTTACCTGCCCGCCATCTATTGTTAAACATATTGACGGCAGGCGGGCTTCTTACTTCTTACTTCTTACTTGTCGCACTGAGCGTAGCCGAAGTGTCCTGCAAGCCAAACTTAAAAGCGCCAAAGCCCTCATCAGGCGATGCTGACTTTACAAAGTTTGTTGCGCTGGGCGGAAACTTTATGGCGGGCTATCAGGATTGGGCGCTCTACAAAGACGGGCAGCAATATTCTCTCCCGTATCTTCTTGCAAAGTTTATGCATCTCGCAGGAGGTTCGGCAAACTTCGCTCAACCATTCATGCCGGATAATTCAGGATTGGGATTGAACAGCAAAACATGGGAGAACACCTATTTCAAAGCTGCGCATTTGAATTATGCTGCCGATTGCAAAGGCGTGACAAGTTTAATGCCGATTGTAAATTCATTTCCTGTTTCTTCTGCCGGAAGTTATTTGCAGCACACAAGCGATTATGTTTTTCAAAACATGAGCGTGCCTTATGCAAAGATTTCTGACTACAATAATTCCGGGCTTGGAATTTCCGGAAATGCAAATCCGTATTATGCGCGCTTTGCAAACAACCCGGGAACTTCAACCATGCTCAGTGATGCAATGGCGCAGAAACCAACCTTCTTTGCTTTGTGGGCGGGCATGGAAGATATTTATGATTATGTGAGCAGCGGAGCGTATGGAAAAACAATTCTTCCTTCTTCCACGTTCAGTTTATATCTTGATTCCATTCTTTCAAAGTTGAATACGAAAGGAGTTATAGCAAACATTCCCGATTTCACTTCCTGTCCTTTTTACACCACTGTTCCCTGGAATGGGCTTGACTTAACGCAGCATCAGGCAGATTCGCTCAACACTGCCATTGGCGTTTCAAATTTTTTCAAGTTGGGAAAAAACGGTTTCATGATTGCCGATGCGAATTCAACCACTCCTCCTGCGGGATACCGCCACATGATTGATGGAGAATATATTTTGTTAACGGTGCCGCTCGATTCTATAAAATGTATCGGCATGGGCGTTGCCACTTCAGAACTTCCTGACCGTTATGTTCTCGATACAACGGAAATTCCTTACATCAACAAACTGATTTCTGATTACAATGTGGTGATTGCCGCCAAAGCCCAGCAATATAATCTTGCGATGGTGGATATGAATGCGTATTTCAAAAAAGTTCAGTCGGGAATAAAATGGGATGGCGTGGATTACAACGCGCAGTTTGTGAGCGGAGGATTTTTTTCGCTCGATGGCTATTGCCCCAATCAGAAAGGATATGCGCTCCTTGCAAATGAATTTATCCGCGCTATAAACGATAAATATAATTCAACAATTCCCTGGGTGAACTGCCCCGAATGCAATGGCGTGAAGTTTCCGTGAGATTATTTCTTTAACCTTTTTTCCCGAATGCGCGCTTTGTTAATAAGTTTTGGCAAGTAGTTTTAGGACTTACGCAGAAGTTTAGTGAGTATTGTCATTTCGACCATAGGGAGAAATCTCGTATGTTTGGCACAAAGGAGATTCCTCGCTTCGCTCGGAATGACACCGTTTTGCGTAAGTCCTATTATTATATGTTCATCCCCGCCTTCGGGGCATTGCGGCTCTGCTTCGTGCATTGGCTGAGGCACTCCGCAGGGCAGCAAAATTATTCAAAAAACGCGGTTCTCTTAACCGGAAGGCATTTATCCGCATGGCTGAGCCATTCATCCATACGGCTCAGCCATTCAGCCGTATGGAAAAACCACTCATCCACGCGGCTCAGCCACTCAGCCATACGGAAAAATTATTCAGCCATGTGGCTGAATTTCCAAGCCGCAGGGCTGCCCGGTTCATTGCTTTTCTAACCAAATACAACCATAACTAAAACCAATTTTCAATCATGGCTAACACACGCATCCCCAACAAACCCTCGGAGTTTGCCGCTTATATGGTGAACACCGATAACTACCAACTTGCCAATAACCGCTACCAGAACTGGGGCTGGACGGGGCAGGAAAGCACTGACTGGCATAACTTCCGCAGCCAGAGCGATACGCTTTACGCGCAGTATGCCGACAAGCGGCACAAGAACACCGACATTAAAGACCAACTGCTTATTCTGATTAAGAATGTGCTTCGCTACGACCACGATAAAAACACGGGGCATCACCTGCTCGATAAAATTGCGCTCAACGGAACGGTGAGCGACTGCGAAACCTTCCGCATTAAGAAAGGAACGCTTTTGCAGGATACCACCCTCACGCGCACTGCCGCGCCC
>JACQAL010000079.1 GCA_016195025.1 Bacteroidota bacterium
GGCATTAATGAAAGCAAGCAATAAATATCCGGCAGAAAAAATACAGGAAATGGAAACTGCTCTTGCTTCGCTCAAGCAAAAACGCGATGAGCAAAATGCCGAACTCGAAGAATTGAAAAAACAAACTGATGGGTGAAATTCTCAAATGGCTCATCCCAATTTCTCCAGCACCGGAAAAATTTTTGCGGGGTCTAAAAATTCTCCTACTCTGTCGGGGCGCGAAGTGTAGCGCACAATTCCATTTTTATCTACAAGGAAAGACGCGGGCAGCGGAATTCCCTCTGTATATTTATGCGCCTCCTGCACGGGATGCAGGTTTTCATCGTCATTGAGCCGGCAGCCGTAGGTCTGCGCAATTTTTTGTTTATCATCCGAGAGAACTTTGAAATCCAATCCGAGTTTTTCCACCATAGCGCGGTTCACGCCCACCGGGTCGGGACCGATTGCCATGCATAAAATATTTTTTTCTTTGAAGCGGTGGCTCTCGCGCTGGTAGGTGCGCAGCATCATGTGGCAGCCGGGGCACCAGTCACCGCGCACAAAAATCAAAAGCAAATCCCGTTTTCCGCGGAAATCCGAAAGCGAAGTAAGGTTTCCATCCTGGTCGGGCAAGGCAAATTCAGGCGCGGGATTTCCGGGCTCAACGTATTTGCGGTGCTTGAGATACGCGAGCAATCCTTTGCTGTCCTGAATCACCCCGTATCCGATATAAATGGAAAATAAAATTACAGGCGCAGGAAATGCCCATTTGCTCCAGCCGTCAGCGGAAGGTTCAAAAATATTTTCTGCAACATAGAATGCCAGTGCAGCAAGAGCACAAGCCATTTCAAAATACCGGAAACGGCTGTAACCGAATTGCGTGAAAAAAATCAGGCGCACGATATTTACCGAAGCCGCGAGCAGCAAACTTATTACAATGAGAAATTTTTTTTCATGGAACGGAAATTCAAGCGAAACGCCCAGCGCAGCCGCAGAAAAAAACACCACTGCAAACTGGTAATAGCCGGTGTACTTTGCGGTTTCGGATAACGCGCAGAAGAAGGCAAGCAGCGCAAGCGCGGAAGAAACATACGGAATGGAGGTGAATAAAAATCCAACAGAAGCAAGAAGCAGCGCTAAACCTATGGTAGTAGTGATATGAATATTCTTCACTTAAAAACTTTTTTAAAAGATAAAGGTAAAATAATATTTCTTGAATGGATTTCTCCGTATATTCACGAAAGATTTTTATGGCAATACTTATTTTTTTCCTGGCGCACTGGTATCTCTCGCTTTTTTCACAAACATTTTTCCTGCATCGTTATGCCGCTCATAAAATGTTTTCGATGAGCAGGGCATGGGAAAAGTTTTTTTACGTGTTCACGTTTATTACGCAGGGTTCTTCTTACCTGAGCCCGTACGCCTATGGAATTCTTCACCGCATGCACCACGCCTATGCCGATGAAGAGGGCGACCCGCATTCGCCCAAGCATTCAAAAACATTTTTAGGAATGTTCATTAAGACATGGAAAATTTTCAGTTCAATAAAAAGCGGGAAGATGGAAATTGAACCGCGCTTCCTGAAAGATATTCCCAAATGGAAAAGTTTTGATGATGTTGCGTATCACTGGCTGCCCCGGTTAATCTGGTGCGCAGGATATGTTTTGTTTTATATTTTTTGCGCCACGCACTGGTGGCTCTATCTGCTTCTGCCGTTTCATTTTTTCATGGGACCTTTGCACGGGGTGATTATAAACTGGTATGCGCATAAAATCGGATACAGAAATTTTAAACTGAAGAACACCTCAGTGAATTTGCTCCCGCTTGATTTTTTAATGATGGGCGAAGCGTATCACAACAATCATCATCACCGCCCATCGCGCCCGAATTTCGGCAGCAAATGGTTTGAAATTGACCCGGCATATCCGTTTATTTTGCTTATGAAGTGGGCGGGCATTTTGAAATTACAAACTTCTCCTGTTGCATTTTGAGTGTTACAATTTAACTTTTGTGTTTTTCCCGAACAAAATAAAAATCAATGTTCCCGCAATTCCAAATCCTGCTGCGGCAAAAAAATTTACTTCGGGACTTTTGAGCCAGAGCCATCCGCCTAAAAAGGCAGCGAGCGAAACAATACTGTCGCGCATAAAATAATACAAGCCGAATCCTCTCGCTTTTGCTTCGGTATGCGAGAGGTCGAGTATGATGGCTTTGCGCGTGGGCTCTCCGAATTCTTTTAGCCCGCGAATCACAAACGCAATGAGCAAAGAAAAAAAACTTCTGCTGAAAAATAAAATAACGGGAAACAGCGTGAAGAAAATAAAAGTGATGATGACAAATGGTTTCCGCTCCGTCTTGTCAGAAAAATTTGCAACCGGAATATAAATCAATGCGGCTGTCAGCATTTCAACGGCAGTGAGCACTCCGAATTTTTCAGGAGAAATTTTTACAACATCGAGGCACCAGATTACCACGAACACAAACGGAATCTGTTCGCAGAAGCGGATGAGAATATCGGAGAGCAAAAGATTTTTCAGGCGCGAATCCATTTTCCGCCACAACTCAAGCGGACGAATTTTTTCGTAGGGCGGAGAAGAAACATCCTGAATCTGATTTTGAAAAATCATTCCTATCAGGCAGAAAAAAACAGAAGCGGCAAAACAAATTTTTATTCCGTGAATCAATCCGAAACGCGCGATGAGTAATCCGCCAACTACTGGTCCAATCGCCATCGGAATCCGCCTGATAATGGAATGCATGGAAATTCCCATAGCGGTTTTTGAATGCCCGAGCGAATGTGTAATCAGTGACATACTGGCGGGAAGAGAAACCGCGCTCCATGCCGAAAAGAAAATCATTCCCGCAAAAACGGAAAGCCAGTTTGTAAAAAAAATTGCAACGAGATAACCTCCTATCGCCATCAGGTTAAAAATGAAAAAAGATTTCCTGTGCCCGAGTTTATCGGCAAGATAACCGCCCGGCAGCGACCAGAATGCGCCAAGCAAATTATTCATAAAGCCCAGCCCGCTGATAACGATAATGGAACCGCCAATGCTTTCAAGATATTTGGGAAGAAACCGGTCCCAAAGTTTTTCTCCCGTAAGAAGTAGAAGAGTGAGCGAAAGAAGAAGAACAATATTTCTTTTCAGCCCGAGAAAGTGGGCAGTGCGGTTTAAAAAATGTTTCGGATTCATTTACGATTCATGCTGAAATCAATTGCGAAAATAGAAATCTGTTCCTGAAAAAATGAGGAAAGAAAAGTTTACTTTGTTTTCTGCAAATCCATGCGGCATACTTTGCACTTGCCGGACGCGCCATATTTTAATCCTTCGCATTTCATCGGGCATTCATACACATCTCCGTTATCGGAAGGAGCGCAAACGGGATTTTTTGTGGTGAAAAATCTATAAGAAAGCCCGGCAGTAAAAAAAGTTTGCGTTCTCATCTGCACTCCATTCACAAATTCATAGAGCGGAAAATCTTTCAGCGCATACACGGTAATGTTTTTCCAGTTATAACTCAGTTGCGGAACAAGCGAAACTTTTTTGCTGCCAGTGCTGTTGGTATAAATATTATAAATTGATTGCATATAACTGAATCCGGGTCCTAGTACTTTGCTTCCCCATTTGTCAAATTCTTTATTGTAGCGCATGCTGTCAATCCATTCTCCTTTCAGTTGAAGCGTAACGCCAAGTTTTTTGAAAAAAGTTTTTCCCGCAAAAATTCCCACGCCTGCATAATCACCGAACTTATATCCGAGCGGATTCCATCCTTTCCGTATGTAAGTTGCATTGGTAAATAATCTGAAATTATGTTTCGGAAATCCGCGCAGGAACATAGCATAGAAAATAAAATCCTGCGAGCCGTTGGTGGGCTGAACAATGGGCGGCATGATGCCATAAATATCTTTTCCGGTGAATGGGTTGTGAAATACAACTGCTGAATCATTGTATTTTCCCAGCGGAATTTTATATCCCATTCCCAGAGCGAGTTCAACTTTTTTTGCAGAATCGGAATGATTGTAGACATCGTACTTCGGAAATAAAATCAAATCAGCTACACCGCGGGAAGAAAAACTATCAATGGGAATTCCGGTAATGCTGTCGCGCTTTCCGATTTGCGTTTTGTTGCGGTAGTATCCCATCTCCACAGAGAAAGTCAAATCTTTTGTAATGCCATATCCGATTTTGGAATAAATATAATTGCTGAAGAAATGGTCGAACAGCGGAACCGTGTCGTGGTCTTTCGCCAGAAATTTATTGCTGAAAATATATTGGTAACTCGAAGCAAGTTCCATTTGCTGCGGGCCTAAAACTCCCTGCGAGCCGCCACCGGCAATGGGGCTTCCGCTTCCTCCCGAACAGCATCCCTGGCTAAAAATATTTTTCGAGAATAATAAGAGAAGAGAAATAAAAATTATCCGCATAGCATGTTTTTTCTTTTCAGAAAAAAACTTTATCGCGCAATAACCAGTTTCGCAGTTTGGATTGCTTCGCCAGAAATAACTTTTACAAAATAAATTCCTGCGCTCAGCGATTCAACATTAAGTGGATATTCCTGCTTGCCTGCCGGTTGATTTCCGGGCGAAACGGAATTTATTTTTTCACCCAACTGGTTCATCACTTCAATTTTTATTTCCGCAGATTTTATGAGCGTGTAATTTATTTTCGCTGTTGTTGCAGCAGGGTTCGGAAAAATATTCAATGCTAAATTCAGTTTAGTGTTTTCAATAATTCCGGTGCAGGGCGAGAGCGCGCTGTTGATTGCCGCTTGCACAGCGGAACTTGAAGGAGTTCCGTTATAATTAAAAAATACCTGGCGGCAATTTCCTCCTCCCAGAATAACTGTTTTTGGCATTCCGGTGGAACCATAATTGCTCATGTTAATTGCATTTCCGCTGTTGCCGAAAACTGCACTTGTGGTAATGCCATTCGTGCTTGCCCAACTGTTCAGCGTGCTGCAGGAAGTATTTCCCGCATCGTCCACCAAATAAAAAGCAACATTCGGATTGCTCATGCTTTGCACGGTGCTTGCATCGGTGGATGCACCGCTGATGCAGGAAGTGCAGGGCATCACCCAGCAAAGCACAACAACTTTTCCGGCATCAAGTTCTGTAAACAGTGTGTGAGAATTTCCCGAACAATCGGTGGCGGTAAAATTTGTAGCGGTGCTTTGCGCAAATGCAATTGAAGAAGCGCCTGCAAGAAGAAGAGTAAGAATTTTTTTCATGAAAATTTATATTAGGATTTTATTTTTCAATTTGAATGCTCAAAGGTAAATAACTCTGTGTAATTTCCAAATAAATAAATGATTTTTTTATATTTTCTATTGACAAACTTTTTCAAAAATCTTTTAGATTTCAATAAATTACACAATTTACATTTTCATTCCTTTCATATCTTCCATCGGCATCATTCCCCGCTTGAAAATATATTCGCTGTTGATGAGATATGCTCCGCTTGTTACAACTTTTTCTCCAATATTCAATCCTGATTTTATTTCAATTCTGAATTTATTTTCTATTCCTGTTTCCACCATCCGCGATTCAAAGCCGCCATCTTTATTTTGAATCCATACCACTGAGTGTTTTCCATCGCGCAGCACTGCATCAACGGGAAGCACAATCGCTTTTTTCTCTTCCGAATGATGAATAACATACGCCTGCATTCCCGGTTTGAATTTTCCATTGGGATTTTTTGTTTCCGCACGCACTAAATTTATTTTGCTTTGGCTCTGCAATTCGGGATTTGCAAAAACAATTTTTCCTTTCACTGCTTCTTCTGGAAATGCATCGGGAATAATTTCCACTTCTGCTCCTTCGCTTAAAATTCCAAGTTCGTTTGAATAAACCTGCGCTTCCACCCACAGCGAATTCAGGTCAGCGAGTTTATAAATTTTTGTTCCTTCATTCACAATGTCGCCTTCTTTGATTGCAATTTCAATAATCGTTCCGGAAACATTGCTATAAATTGTGCTGGTGATTTTTGATTGTCCGGTTTTTTCCAACTCTGAAATTTGATTCTCATTCATTCCCCACAGCAGCAATTTATTTTTGGAAGCCGAGAGCAAAGTTTCTTCTTTCTTTTCAAACGCGAGCAGATATTCTTCCTGCGCGAGCATCAGTTCACGGCTGTATAAATCGTAAGCGGGTTCTCCGGATTTTATTTCCTCTCCTAAAATTTTATGATGTAATTTTTCAATTCTTCCGTTTACTCTGGAAGAAATTTGTTCTGTGTTATTTTGATTCACAGCAAAAACTCCGTTGAGCATAATTTCTTTTCCAATGGAAGAAATTTTTACGGAATCAATTTTCACGTTGGCGAGTTTCATTTGTTCCGCGCTCAACTTAACAATGTTCATTTGATTTTTATCGAGCGTAATTTTTGCCAGCGGCATTTTGCAAATCGGGCACATTCCCGGCTGCTTTTCCAAAACCTGCGGGTCCATCGAGCAGGCGTAGTATTCATTCTCGGCAAGAACTTCTTTTTTCTTTTCCCTGCAAGAGAAAAATAAAAAGATAGAAAAACAAAAAATAATTTTTGCCAACTGATTTTTATTTTTCATTTGAATTTTCTTTAATGAATCCTTCGCTGTCTGTTAAGTAATGTGCTTCAAGCGCAATTTCATTTTCTTCCGTAAGCCCGTCAGAAATTTCTATCATTCCGTTTGCAATCATTCCTGTTTCCACTTTTTTCGCTATGAAGTTTCCATCTTTTTTCTGCCAGACAATTTTTTCTTTTCCCAAATCCACCAGCGCGGAGACCGGAATCCACAGCGCTTCTGCTTCACCGGTTTTAATTTTCGCCTTCAGCAAACTTCCCACTTTGTGATTGTGTTCCGAATTATCAATATAAACTCTCGCCATCATCGTCTTCGCATCCTGCAATAGCATCGGCTCAATGAAATCTATTTTTCCTTTCATCGTCATCGGGTTGTCTTCAGTAGAAATTTCAACCTCGTCTCCGATTTTTATTTTGGCAGCATCCTCCGGTTTAATTTGAAGCATTGCCGCAAGATGATGCGCATCCACTATGTTGAAAATTGTTTCGCCCATCATCACATACTGGCCTTCTTTCACATTCAGTTCTTTGTTGAACTGAAAATCTTTTTTGCCCATCATCGATCCGATAGTCATCGGATTCATTTCAGCAACGCTCATATTTTTCATCGGGTGAATATGTCCTTCATAATTGCTGAACACGGGAATGGTCGTCATGACTTTTTTTATATTCTCCAGTTCAGAAATTAATTCATTCGGAAAACCAAGTAAAATCATTTTTTGTTTTGCCGCGTTAATTAAATTTTTTTCCGCAGAATCATTTTTCAACACATAAAGAAAATTTTGCTGCGCAGTTACCAACTCCGGACTATAGATTTCCAATAATTTTTCTCCCTTGTGAACTTGCTGGTAGATATATTTTACATAGAGTTTTTCAATTCTTCCGGAGTACAGCGAAGAAATATTATTCATTGTGCGCGTATCAAAATCAAAATATCCGTTCGCTTCCACCTGCGAAGAAATTTTTTTGAAAACAGGTTTTATTGTTTTGATGGAAGCAGGCACCGAAGAATTCACCGGTTTCAAAACTTTTTCAAGCGTATCGGAAGTTTTCAGAACCAACTCCATTCCTTTGCATTCCGCGTGCGGACATTTTCCCGGCTTGCTGCTCACCACATCGGGATGCATCGGGCAGTAATAAATCAGTGAATCTTCTTTTGCAGAAATATTTTTTTCTTCTTTTTTATTTTCCCCGCAGGAAATTAAAACAACAGTAAACAGTAAACAGTAAACAATGGAAAAAATCCTTAGTGAAATTTTGTGTCTTCGTGCCTTAGTGGCTAAATTTTTTTTGCCACAAAGACACAAAGTCACTAAGAAGCACAAAGTTCTTCTTTGCCAACTGCCGACTGCCAACTGCCGACTTGCTTTACCGTATTTGCATTTCCTTTTCATAATCTGCCTGTGCTTTTAATAAAATTCCAAGATGCTCGAGATATTTCATTTGTCCCATTTGCAAATCATCGAGCGCGAGAATCACTTTCATCAAATCACCCGTGTTCTGCGAATACGCGAGAAGATTCGCATCAAAACTTTTTTTGTAAGCGGGCAAAACATTCTTCGTGTAATTTTCTGTTTCCGCATATTCCGTGTTGAGTGCAAGAAGAAGCACGTTCACCATATTGTTCGCCATATTCAGCATCGCCTGTTTGTCCTGTTCCATAGCGGAAATTTCAAATCCCATTGACTTCGCTTCGCTCTTGTACCAGTTTTTTGATTTCGCAAAAATCGGAATGCTCATCTGGAACATTGCATCGTACATTGCGCTGCTGCCGAATGAAGTGGTGTGCTCGAGCCGAACTCCATACGTTGGTTTTCCCTGCAGCGATGCCAGCGTTTGGTTCAGTTTCATAGAGGAAATTTCACTGTTCATTTTTTGAATGTCGCTTCGTTTTTTCTCCAGCGAATCTTTCACCGAAAGAAATTTTACTCCTTTATAATTTTTTATAAGATTGTTCGTGTCCAGCAAAAACTGCTGAGACAAATCCGAAAACATCAGCGAATTCATTTCTGCAGTGAGCGAGTTCGCCAGGTTCTGTTCGTGCAGCAACATCGTTTGCGAATCGGCAAGGCGCGCTTTCATTTTATAAATAGAACCGAGGTCGCCCATTCCCGCTCCCATTTGTTTTTCGCTGAGGTCAATCATTTTATTCATCAGCGCAATGTTGTTTTTGATAATCTGAATTTTTTTCTCCGCGACATATCTTTCAAAATATTTTTCTTTCGCCTGAGCGAATAATATATTTTTCAGGTACTCATATTCATTTTGTTTTATTGGAGCGAATGACTTCAGATAATTTTCTTTTGCGCGCACGCGTTTCCCATTCGGAAACCATTGTTCTCCGAAAACCATCGGCTCAAACGTGTTCGTGTTAAAATCATACGAGTTGGCGCTTTTCCCGATTTCAAATCCCGTCACAGCCGGATTCCATTGCTTCGCAGTATTCACCATTTCAGTCGCGGAATTTATTTTGTTCGCATAGGAAAGAAGCGCGGGATTATTTTTCTCTATTCGCGAAAGAACGGAATCCAGCGGAAAAGTTTGTCCAAAGGAGAAACAAGACAATAAGCAAAGGACAGCCAATAACAAATGACAAACAATCGAACAATCGAACAATCGAATGACGAATGAATATAAATTCGGATGTTCGTAAATCGAATGTTCGAATGTTCGTACTTCTGTATTCCTGTTTTTCATTTTGTCAATGTTTAATTGCCGATTCAACCATATCCATCTTTCCGAATTTATTTAACTCGTAGCGTTTCACCATTTCAAACACAACAGGCGTGATGAGCAAAACAAAAACTGAAGAAGAAAAAACTCCGCCAATCATCGGCAGTACAATCGGAACCATCACATCGCTGCCCACTCCGTGCGACCAGAGAATGGGGATTAATCCGAGAAGCATCACTGCAACGGTCATCATTTTCGGTCGTAACCGTTGCGCTGCTCCGCGATAAACATATTCGCGCAAGTCGTCATCAGAAATTGTTTCGCGGGAATTTCCTTTCGCACGCACGAGCTCGTGCATTGATTCGTGCAGATAAATTATCATGAAAATACTTGTCTGCACTGCGATTCCGAACAGCGCAATAAAACCAACCGCAACTGCAACGGATAAATTCACGTGATAAAAATAAATGAGATAAACTCCGCCCACGAGCGCAAACGGAATGGTGATGAAACCGAAAAACGCTTCGCGCACGGATTTGTAAACCATATACAGCACGAGAAAAATTATAAGCAGGACAATAGGGCAAATTATTTTCAGCGTGTTCACCGCGCGGATTTCATTTTCCCATTGCCCGCTCCAGTCAATGAAATATCCTTTTGGAAGTTTTTTTATTGTCTCGTCAATTTTTTTCTGCGCGTCTGTCACCGTGCTTCCCAAATCTCTTCCGCGAACGTTGAAGAGAACAGTTCCTCTTAGCAAAGAATTTTCAGATTGAATCATTGGCGGACCATCGCTGAGATAAACTTCTGCGACTGCCGAAAGAGGAATCGGTCCGTAGTCCATCGTTTGCACAGGCGTGCGTTTGATTTCATCGATGGAACTCCGGTAGTTCTGTGCGAGGCGCGCGTTCACAGAAAATCTTTGGCGGCCTTCAATTGTTGTTGTGAGATTCATTCCTCCAAGCGCGGATTCAATTACCATATTCACATCGTTCACGCTCAAACCGTATCTTCCGATTTCATCTTTTTTAATTTGTATATCCAGATATTTTCCCCCGAGAATCGGCTCGGCATATAAATCTTTCACGCCATCCATTCCGGTGAGCGCACGTTTCACTCCCTGCGCGATTTTGTTCAGCGTGTCCAAATTATCTCCGAGAATTTTTACTCCGACATCCGTTCTTATTCCTGTTGAAAGCATATTGATGCGGTTGATAATCGGCTGTGTCCATCCGTTCACCGTTCCGGGAATTTGAAGTTTTGCATTGAGTTCATTGATGATGTCGTCTTTTGAAATTCCTTCTCTCCATTCTGATTTTGGTTTCAGCAGAATAATTGTTTCAATCATACTGATGGGAGAATTATCTGTCGCAGTTGAAGCGCGACCTGCTTTTCCTAAAACATTTTTTACTTCGGGAACAGTTTTAATTAATTTATCCTGCACCTGCAAAATTCTTTTCACTTCTGAGTTGGAAACATCGGGAAACGTGACGGGCATAAATAAAATACTTCCTTCATCGAGTGGCGGCATAAATTCTGTTCCCATCTGCATCATCATCGGAATAGAAATCAGGAGCGAAATAATTCCGATTCCTATAGTTGTTTTTCTCCAGCGCAAACACCAGTGGATGACAGGCGAATAAATTTTCAGGAGAATTCTGTTCACAGGATTTTGATTTTCGTGGCGAAATTTTTTGCCTTTCAGGAAGAAAGAAGCAAGCACAGGCACGAGCGTGATGGCGATGAACGCATCAATGAGGAGAATGAAAGTTTTTGTCCACGCGAGCGGAGAAAATAATTTTCCTTCCTGTCCCGTGAGCATAAACACAGGAAGAAAAGATGTCACAATAATAATAGTAGAGTAGAACGCGCCCTTACCGATTTGCTGGCACGCCTGCTCAATAATATTGAGACGATTCTGCTCTGCTATTTTTTTCTCTTCGTTCATCAGAAAATTATTTCTTTTCCTTTTTCTCTAAATCCATATCACACTTTGAACACTTGCCGGGCTTATCAGAAATCACTTCGGGATGCATTTCGCATTGATAATAGGCATCACCTGTTTTCATTTTTGTTGTATCAAGGGCTTCCGATTGTTCCTTGCCGGTTGATGAATTTTTGCAGGCAATGATTGTCATTGCAACTGCAAAAGAGAGTAAGAGAATTAGTTTTTTCATTTTGATTTTATTTTATTAAGTTGATTTTTTATTTTGTTCATCTGCCAAATGCCTGTATGCATTTTCCACCATCATAATTCCATCGTCAACCACAACGCCAATCGCCAGCGCAATTCCTGTGATGGACATAATGTTTGAAGAAATTCCAAAAGCGTTCAGCAAAATAAAACTTGCCGCTATGGAAACCGGAATCTGGATGATGATGACGAATGCGCTTCGCGCGTGAAAAAGAAAAAGCAAAACGATGAGTGAAACGACAATCATTTCCTCTATGATTGTTTTTCTCACGGAAGAAATGGATGCTTCAATCAGTTCGCTTCGGTCATACGCCACTTTGAATTTTATTCCTTCGGGCAAACCTTTTTCTATGTCTTTAACTTTTTCTTTTACTCTGCGAATTACTTCATCGGCATTTTCTCCATAGCGCATCACGATGATTCCTCCCACTTTTTCTCCGTCACCGTTCTCATCAAAAATTCCGAGGCGAAGTTCTCCGCCCATCTGAATTCCGGATGAAACCATTTCCAAAGTAATCGGAGTTGTGCCATCTCTTCCCACGGGAATATTTTTTACTTCGTCAATATTTTTTATATAGCCAAGCCCGCGCACAATGTAACCGATGTCGCTCATCTCAAATTTTCTTCCGCCCACATCATTGTTATTTGCGCGAACGGCTTTCAAAACATCCATCAAAGAAATATTGTAGTAAGTAAGTTTATGCGGGTCAATGTTGATTTGATATTGCTTCTGAAATCCACCGAACGAAGCCACTTCAGCAACACCTTTCACCGTTTGCAATCCATATTTTATATACCAATCCTGCAGCGCGCGCAGTTCGCCCAAATCATAGCCGGGCGCATCGAGCGTGTACCAATAAATATGTCCGACACCGGTTCCATCGGGACCGAGCGTGGGAGTTACACCTTCGGGAAGCAATCGCTGCGCGTAATTTAATTTTTCGAGCACGCGTGTGCGTGCCCAGTAAATATCCACATCGTCATCAAAAATCACATACACAAAACTCATTCCGAACATAGAAGTGCCGCGCACATTTTTTATTTTCGGAATGCTCTGCAGATTTGAAACGAGCGGATACGTTACCTGGTCTTCGATTACCTGCGGACTTCTTCCCATCCACTCGGTGAAAACGATAACCTGATTCTCCGACAAATCGGGAATCGCATCCACCGGATTTTTCTGCACCGAATAAATTCCCCAACCAAAAAGTCCTGCACTAACGAGCAGCACAAACCAGCGGTTGCGGAACGAAAATGATATGAGGTACTTAACCATTTTTAATTCTTAGCGCGTTCGTATTGACAACACTTGTGAAGATTTTTATACGCTTCATCAGTTGCTTTTGCATATTGGTTGTCGTAACCAGCGGCAGCAATCTTTTCACCGATTTGTTTAATAGAAATTTTTGTCGTGTCATAAGTCACGGAGATTTCCTTAGTGTCCTTGTTCCAGTTTTTTGAAAGGATGCCGTCCTTTTTTTTCAGCGCCCCTTCAATGGTTTCTTTGCACATATTGCAATTGCCCCATACTTTGAAGGTTTCGGTTTTTTTCTGTGCGAACACTGTGGCACTTAGCACCATTCCCAGAATTGCAGCAATGATTTTTGTTTTCATAGTAATTAAGTTTAGAGTTAATAAATTAATTAAAACAATTTTCCTGCCGAAAGCAGAAAAATAAATTCATCTCTTCAATCGCGAAGCGAAAGAATTCGGAAAAGAAAAATTAAATCAGGAAAGAATGAGAAGCAATCACGATGTCCTCAAATTTTGGAGGAGGAGAGTGATTTGCAAAAGCAATGGATGATGTGAGATGGTTGATGGCTGATGGAAAATCAAAATGTAAAACTACAGGAGCAATATTATTTTTTTCAATGTGGAATTGAGAGGAAGGAGAATAATCATCGGTAATTTTTACATACTTGATTTCATTCTTGCAGCAGCCCTTCGGCATTGTGCCTTTCTTGCAGCAGCAATCTTGCTTCATCAAACTCACCGACTGCAATTTCATTCCGCAGAAATGAGAATTGATGGTCATTCCCATTGCGCTGATGAGAAAAATTGCGGAGAGAAATATGGAAAATATTTTTTTCACGAAATTACTTTCTTAGAACAAAGATACGATTTTTACCAGATTATGCAAATTGAAAGTTCTAAAGATTTTTTCTCCCTTATTATATGTTGTTTGCATAAAAAACAAAAATAGAGTATTACAAAGGATATTTGTAGCCCCACGGGGACTCGAACCTCGATTAGAAGTTTAGGAAACTCCTGTTCTATCCTGTTGAACTATGGGGCCAATTTTTTCAAAAAACTTTTTTATTCCTGACCATAGTCAGAATACAACTATGAATCAGGAAAGAAAAATTATTTTATCCTCGAAACGAAAATATCCTGCAGGAGCCAGCCGGAAAATTTTCTTCCGAATGTAGCGGCATTGGTAAATTCTCCGCCCACATAGCAATTGCCTGCCTGGTCGGTTGAAATGCACATACCTTCATCCTCGTTTTCTCCTCCTCCTTGCATCACCCACATCAAACTTCCCTTTGAATCGTATTTGGCAATGCTGGCATCTTTTTCTCCGGCACTTGTCATTTTAATTGTGCCGAATAACACATCGCCCGAAATGGTGCCGACCACGTATGCGTTTCCGTTAATGTCGGAAGAAACTTTTCTAAATTCATTAAACGCAGTGCCGCTGGTATTTCTTGACCAGGAAAATTTTCCGTTCGGTTCAAACTTTGCGAGAAATCCGTTGCTTCCCGAGACCTGGGTGAGCAGCGTTTCGCCAAATGATTTTGTTCCGCGAAACATTCCGGCAACAAATATGCTTCCGTTTTTTGATACATTAATTCCGTAGCCAATATCATTTCCGGTTCCTCCTGCTTTTTTCGCCCACACCAAAGTGCCGCTCGGATTATATTTCAAAATAAAAACATCATTATCGAAATAACCAGCGCTTGCGATCGTAGTTCCGCTGAAGGTTGCAGTGCCGGTGAAGAAGCCGGTAACGTAACAATTGCCTGCAATATCGGTGCTCACAGCATATGCTTCATCCTGGTAAGAACCGCCACCGGTTTTTATCCACACAAGATTTCCGGCTGCATCGTATTTCGCCACATAAATATCGCTGTATCCCAAACTGGTGATTTTCGAATTGCCAAACATGGCAGTTCCGGTAAAATATCCGCACACATAACTGTTGCCCGACACATCGGTGGCGATTCCGAAACTTGCATCTTCGCTTCGCCCTCCTCCGTTGCGCGCCCATAAAAGATTTCCTATTGCGCTGAATTTGGAAACAAACATGTCGGCATCTCCGGTTTCAGTGATGGAAGTACTTCCGAAAGTTGTGGTAGTTCCCTGTATGAAAAAAAATCCGGTGATGTAACAGTTGCCGGTAATATCCGTGCTGATTGCGGAAGCATAATCATCGTTTTGCCCGCCCACTTGTTTTGCCCAAAGAAGAACTCCATCGGCATCGTATTTCGCTATAAAAATATCCGTTCCACCTGCACTTACCAGGCGCGTGCTGTCAAAGGCAATGGTGCTGTCAAAATATCCGCAGATAAAAATATTTCCGGTCATGTCAGTAGCAATGCCGGTGATTTTATCTATGGCAGGACCGCCTGCGGTTTTTGTCCATTCCCATTCCTGCGAGAAGGAAATAAAAACGAGAGAGAAGAAAAATAAAAACGAGAAAAAAAGTTTTTTCATAAGGTTGCCAAAAGTAACATTTTTCCGCAGAAGAAATTATTTTTTGTTGATGGAAAAATCTGAAAGGAAATGTTTTGCAGTTTCTTTTACGGATTGTGAAACCGGAATAAAATTGATTCCTGAAACTTTTTTTATTTTTTTATTGGAATAAGAAAGATTGATTACAGCATAGCGCGCAATTTCTTTTGTGAGAATATGCAAAGAGCCGGTGAGCATGCTTCTGAGTTTGTCCATTCTCCACACAAATTCAAGAATCAGTTTCCCGGCTTTTCTGTTGGGCAATGGTTTTCCGAGCGATTCATGTACCATGCCGGTAAAATTTCTGAATGACATGTTTTCAGAGGCAATAATGAACCTTTCGTTTTTGATTTCACTTTCCATAAGTGCAATCATCGCTTTTGTTACATCGCGCACATCCACGTAAGCAATTCCTCCGGATGAATACCATGGCAATGCTTTCTGCGCGGCTTTGAAAATTATTCCGCTGCTGCGGTTCCAGTTGCCGGGACCAATCACTATTGCAGGATTTACAATTACCATATTCAATCCTTCCTGCGAAGCGCGCCAAACTTCATTCTCTGAAAAAAATTTGCTCACGGCATAGGCAGAAAATTCCGTTTGCCCGTTCCAGTTTGTTTCTTCCGAAATTTCTTTTCCGTTTTTTTCAATTCCCAATGCCGCCACTGAACTTACATAGCAGAACTTTTGAATTTTATTTTCAAGCGCAGCATTTAAAATATTAGCGGTGCCGGTTACATTGGTATGAATCATTTTTTTTCCATGCTTCGGATTCATGGAAACAATTGCTCCGCAATGATAAACGTGCGAAATATTTTTCATTGCTTCCTCCAATGAAAAAATATCGAGCAAATCCCCTTCTGCCCATTCTATTTTTGAAAAAAGTTCGTCCGGATTTTCAGAATAGTAAGAAAAAATTTTTCTTACTTCATCCACATTGCTGTTTTTTCTTTTCAATGCGCGCACCTGCTCTCCTTTTTTCACAAGGTCAAACAAAAGATGCGAGCCGATTAATCCTGTTCCTCCTGTAACAAAAATCATAAATCTCCGAAAAACGAATTTGTACGAAAGTACGAAACAACTTCAACTGATTTATTTTCTATTTCGTATTTTTCGTATTGTTTCGCTTTTCGAAGATTCATTTATCTTTGGCGATTATGAAAAAGAATTTTGTTGCTGAACTGAAGTGGCGCGGAATGTTGCAGGACATTATGCCGGGAACGGAAGAATTACTGAACAAAGAAATTATTTCCGGCTACATCGGCTTTGACCCTACAGCAGATTCTCTTCACGTGGGAAGTTTGGCGCAAATAATGACGCTGCTTCATTTTCAAAAATGCGGGCATAAACCAATTGCATTGGCCGGTGGTGCAACCGGAATGATTGGCGACCCATCGGGAAAAAAAGAAGAACGGAAACTATTAACGCTTGAAGAAATCCATTATAATGAATCATGCATTAACAAACAGTTGGAAAAGTTTTTGGATTTTTCTTCTGCTAATTCCGCTGAACTTGTAAATAATAATGATTGGTTTCAGCGAATGGAAACCATTACGTTCATGCGCGATGTGGGAAAACACTTAACTGTAAGTTATCTTCTGAGCAAAGGATTTATAAAGGACAGAATGAGTTCCGGGCAGGATATGTCTTTCACCGAATTTAATTACATACTCATGCAAGCGTATGATTTTCTTTGGTTGTATCAAAATAAAAATTGCAAACTGCAACTGGGCGGTTCCGACCAATGGGGAAATATTACTGCAGGCGCTGAACTTATCCGAAAAAAAATTCGTGGAGATGCATTTGGGCTAACGATCCAGTTAATTACAAAAGCCGATGGAAGTAAATTCGGAAAAACTGAAACAGGAAATATCTGGCTCGATTCAAAAAAAACTTCTCCTTATAAGTTTTACCAGTTTTGGCTGACAACAACGGATGAAGACGCAAAAAAATATATCCGTATTTTCACTTTGCTCACGAAAGAAGAAATAGAAGTTCTCGAACAAAAACACAATGAAGCGCCTCATCTTCGCCTGCTTCAAAAAGCATTGGCGAAAGATGTAACCTGCCGTGTTCACTCGGAAGAAGATTTTGAATCAGCGCTCGAAGCATCTGAAATTTTATTCGGAGAATCCACCACTGAAGCGCTGAAAAAACTTTCGGAAGAAGATTTACTCTCGGTGTTTGAAGGAGTGCCGCAGGTTGAAATTTCAAAATCGGAACTGGAACGTGGAATCAACGTGGTGGATTTTCTCTCCGAGAAAACAAAAATATTTTCCAGCAAAGGCGAAGCGCGAAAAATGGTGCAGGGCGGAGGAGTGGCAATCAACAAAGAAAAAATTTCAGATGTGCAGGCGCAGGTTTCTTCTTTGCACTTGCTGAACAATAAATATATTCTTGCGCAAAAAGGAAAGAAGAATTATTTTCTTGTAAAGGCAGAATAAAAATTTATTCTTCTGAGTCCGGACAAAATTCTTTCAGCAACTCAATTGCCTCTTTCGGAGTATTCAAATGAAACTTTGCATACGATGGCTGCGTTCCCACTTTTATTGAAAAAGAATCTTTCGGCATAACGTACACACGTGCATTACCAGGGAATCACCTATCAGGAAAATTCACAAAAAGAAATTTTCAAAGACCCGGGCAAACTGATTTTCGGTTTGGGTTTGACTTTCGGAAGCAGCCATCATCATTCTTCCGAAAAAGAAAGAAACACGGAATAAAATTTTCTGCGTGTAATTTCTTCCGGTCGTCCCCAAAAATCCTTTAACTTCGGTTTCTGTTTTTTCAGAGGGCAAATACAATATTTTTACCCTTTGCAAGTTATCAAATGTTCGGATGAAATCCTTTTCGTATAAATTGCTGTTGTACTTTGTACTTTGTACTTTGTACTTTGTACTTTTTTCCTCCTGCTCTCAAAAGAAAAACACATTCACCAGCCGCCTGTTTCATAGTTTGACCGCGCATTACAACGGGCTTTACTGGGCGAATGTAAATATGGAAGAAGGAATTTTTAATATTGAGCGCGCGCATAAAGACGATTACGCAAAAATTCTTCCCCTCTTTAAATACGGAGACGAAAAAGTTGCCAAAGCAAATTACCCCCCGTTTGACAAGGCGATTGAGAAAACAAACAAAGTGATTCAATGGCATTCCATGCTCATTGACGGCACAGAACACGCGCGATGGATTGACCAGAATTATCTTACGCTGGGCAAAGCGCATTTTTACAAGCGCGATTATTATTCGGCAGTAACCGTTTTTGAATACGTGGTGAAAGTTTTTCCGAACAAGCCATCGCGCTACGATGCGTTTCTCTGGCTGGTGCGTTCGTACAATCAGATGAACAGCGTAATCAAGACGGGACCCATTCTTGATTTTCTCAAGCACGATGAACATCTTCCCAAGCGGCTGAAAGGAGAATACGCTGCCGTGCTTTCAGATTATAATTTGCGAACGGAGCAATACGATAAAGCGGAAGAATCATTGGTGAAGGCAATCAAAGAAGAAAAAAAGAAAACCGTTCGCGGAAGGTATTGGTACATTCTCGCGCAGTTGTACGAGCAGGATGGCGATTTGCAAAAAGCAAGCGGCTATTATGCGTTGTCGGCAAAACTTCATCCCGGCTATGAAATGGAATTCAACGCGCGGCTGGCGAAAGCGCGGACTTTCCAGGTGGGAAATGGCGATGCGAAAGAACTTAAAAAAGAATTAATCCAGATGCTGAAGGATGCCAAGAACAAAGAATACCGCGACCAGATTTATTATGCGCTCGGAGATATTTCGTACCGCGAAAATGATTTTCCCACCGCGTTAAAATATTTTAAGAACTCCGCGCTGAGCAGCACTATCAACACGCGGCAGAAAGGAATAAGTTATTTGCGCGCTGCCGATATTTATTTTGACCAGAAGAACTACAAGCCCGCACAGGCATACTACGACAGCACCATGGCTTTTCTTCCGAAAGAATATAAAAACTATGACCTGATAAAGAACAAGCACACCAGTTTGACGGCAATGATTAAAGACATTTCCACCATTTCGCATGAAGATAGTTTGCTGCAGGTGGCGGAAATGGATACGGCAAAAATTTCCAAACTCATTGATGAGATTATTGCCAGGTTAACGCTGGAAGAGGAAAAGAAAAAAAAGGAAGACGAAGCCAAAGCCGGTCAGCCGAAAAGTTCAACCACTTCAAATGAAAATAATCCCTGGCAGAGTCAAAACCAGACGGGCACATGGTATTTCTACAATCAATCCACCATTGGTTTCGGCTTCACCGAGTTTTTTAAGAAATGGGGAAACCGCCCGCTCGAAGATAACTGGCGAAGAAGCAGCAAGGAAATGGTAATTGCCGAGCAGCAGATTGACACCGCGAAGAAAGATACTTCCAGCGGCTCTAAAAAAATTGCCGAGAACAAAACGCATAAATATTATCTGAAAAATATTCCTTTCACCGATGAACAAAAAGCAAATTCAAAATTTAAAATTGTGGATGCCTACTATGATTTAGGCGGAATTTACAAAGAGGATTTGCAGGATAACCAGAAAGCCGCGGAAACCTTTGAGGAACTTCTGAAAAAATATCCCGACAATAAATACACCCTGAATTTATATTACCAGTTATACCGGCTTTACATGGCGCTGGACGATACGCGCGAAGAGGAATACAAGAATAAAATTCTGAACGAGCATCCCGAATCGGAGTATGCAAAAATTATTTTGAATCCCGATTACCAGAAAGCATTGCTCGCTTCGAAAAATGAAATAGAAAAATTCTACGGAGAAACTTTTTCCGCCTATAAAGGCGCGCAATACGAGCAGGTGATTGCCATGGCGAACCGCGCTGATACTTTTTACAGCGCAAGCGCCCTCATGCCCAAGTTTGCGCTTTTGCGCGCCTATTCCATAGGGAAAACCAAAGGCGCTGACGATTACGAAAAAGCATTGCAGGGTGTGATGGCAAAATATCCGAAAGACCCCGCCAAGGCAAAAGCGCAGGAACTGTTAGACCACCTGAAA